>DASWNX010000004.1 GCA_036399055.1 Jatrophihabitans sp. | reverse complement strand
TCGAGCTCGTCGGCGAGCCGCCGGACCTCGGCGGCGCCGAGCAGGCGCACCGCAGTCCCTGACATGCGGTGAAGGCTAGTGACTATCTGGGTAGCCCGAGCGCGGCGGAGCAGTGCGGCCAGGCGCCGTAGCCGCCACTGGCGTCGCGGAGCTTGGTGGCGATCGCGATCTGGGTCTCGCGGCTGGCGTTGCTCGGCAAGCCAGTGCCGCCGTATGCCTGCCAGGTGCCCAGGGTGAACTGCAGGCCCCCGTAGTAGCCGTTGCCGGTGTTGATCGACCAGTTGCCGCCGGACTCGCACGCCGCGACGGCGTCCCAGTTCAGCCCGCCGCTGGACGGCGGCGCAGGAGCGGGAGCCGGAGCGACCGGAGCCGGCTGGGTGACCACCGGCGGGGCGGGTGGCGGCGGAGGAGGCGGCGGCTTCTGCCGGGTGCCGACCCGGGTGATCTGGTCGACCGGGGCCTTGACGACCTTGGCGCTCACCAGCACCCGGCTGGCCAGCTTGCCGTCGAGGTAGGTCAGGCGGTAGCTGAGCCGCTTGACGCCCTGCCTGCCGGTGGTCACAAGCCTCTTCTCACCGACGTAGCTGGTGGCGTCAGGCTGGGTGCGACGCTCGAAGCCCACGGGCGCCGAGACGACGCTGACGCCGTAACGGACCCGCTGCACCTTGATCACCTGGTTGTCAGCGACCACGCTGGCCCGCGGGGCGGACAGCCGGTCGGCCGGGCCCAGGAACACCATCGCGCTGCGGAGCGCGTCGTTGACGGTCTTGGCCGCGCTGGTGACCGTCACGGTCTTGCGGTCGACCTTGATGACGAACCGCTTGGGCGAGGCGATCGACAGGTTGGTGGCCGCGCCCCGGCCGAGGGTGTCCAGGCGCATCGAGCGCGACACCGATACCAGGGCCTCTGAGTTGTAGCCCAGCTGGCGCAGGGCCTCGTCGATGGAGGTGGCGTTCACCCAGACGTCGCGCGCCTTGCCGTCCACCGTCAGGTGCAACAGGTGGCCCCGGCGCACGACGATGGCCGCGCCGTCATCGATGGAGGACTTAAGGTCGGGCGCCACCAGATCGTGGCTGTCGACCGAGACGCCGGCCGCGGCCAGGACGTCGTGGACATTGTTCGCTGTAGTGGAAACCTGCTGGTGACGACCGTCGATCTTGAGGTCGACGGTCTTGCTGGCCGGGACGACAGCCCAGGCGGCGGTGCCGCCCAGAACTCCCGTCATTGCCAACCCGTACAGGCCGTACTTCACGCTGCGACGCAAGAAAACCCCTTGATCGTGTGTGGCCGACTTCTGGCCTGTCGCGTTCTGCTCGGTCACAGCACCGTAACGGCCGGACGGAGCTTCGGCCAAACTTGATCATGGAACTTAGTCTCGGAAATGGACTTACCATCCGAAAAGACGTGCTCCAGTGGCAGAAATAGTGGCGCACACCACTGATTCAGGGACGTTTTTCTCTTCGGATAATCGGCGCACAAGGTGCGGAATAAGGTATGACGCATTGGGCCTGCCGCGGTAGGGATGCGGGGTCAGAAACGGGGCGTCGGTCTCCACCAGCAGTTGCTCCAGGGGGGTCACCGCGGCGGCTTCCCGCAGGGCCGGCGCGTTGGTGAAGGTGAGGACGCCGGAGAAGGACAGCAGGTAGCCGGCGGCCACACACTCCCGGGCCATCTCGGCGTCACCGGAGAAGGCGTGAAAGATCACTCCGGCCGGCGGGGCGCCCTCCTCGCGCAGGATCCGCAGGACGTCGGCGTGCGCCTGCCGGTCGTGGATCACCAACGGCTTGCCGACCTGCTTGGACAGCTCGATGTGCCGGCGGAAATGCCGCTGTTGCTCGGCGGGCTCGGTGCGGTCCCAGTAGTAGTCCAGGCCGGTCTCGCCGACGGCCACCACCTTGGGATGGCCCAGCAGCTCGGCCAGCTCGCGGTAGTGCGCCTCGGTCAGGCCGCTGACCTCGGTCGGGTGGACGGCCAGGGCGGCGTAGACCTCGGGGTGCTCGGTGGACTCCAGCGCCGAAGCCCACTCACCGACCTCGCAGCCGACGTTCACCACCCGGGTGACGCCGACCGCGGCGGCCTCGGCCAGCACCGCCGCGGTGAACTGCGCCCCCGCCGGCTCGCCGCGGGCCGACCGTCCAGACCGCGCCGACATCGCATCGAGGTGGCAGTGCGAGTCGAAGACCGTGCCGGCCAGCGGCGGTGGCGGCGGTGGCGGCTGGTCCTTTGCCTCGCTGCTTGAAACGGCGCCGGCTCGGGCGGTCATGACTCGGTGAGCCGGGCCAGCTCCTCCTCCACCACCGAGGGGTCGAGCTTGGTGATGATCGGGGTCGGGGCGGCCAGCGGCCGGCCCACCTCGATCGGCTGCGAGGCCCAGCGCGCCTGGGTCTGGTAGTCCCCGGTCAGCACCGAGTAGGACGGCGAGCCGGCCGCGGTGGGCTCGTGAACCTCCACCAGCTCGGGCATCGCCGCCCAGGCGCCGGTGCCGCCCAGGGCCTGGTGCACCTTCTGCGACGAGGACGGCAGGAACGGCGTGATCAGCGTCTTGACGTCGTCGACCACCTGCAGCGTGGTGTGCAGCACCGAAGCCATCCGGTCCGGATCGTCGTTCTTCAGCTTCCACGGAGCGGTGTCGGACAGGTACTTGTTCGCCTCGCCGACCAGCTTCATCACCTCGCCGAGCGCCGCCTTCTGCCGGTTCTTCTCGATCAGCGCCCCGACTGAGGCGAAGGCGGCCGAGGACGAGGCGAGCATCGCCCGGTCGGCGTCGGTCAGCTCGCCGGCCGCCGGGATCGAGCCGAGGTTCTTGGCGGTCATCGAGATCGTCCGGTTGACCAGGTTGCCCCAACCGGCCACCAGCTCGTCGTTGTTACGCCGGACGAACTCCGCCCAGGTGAAGTCGGTGTCCTGGTTCTCCGGGCCGGCGCTGGTCAGGTAGTAGCGCAGCGCGTCGGCGTCATAGCGGGAGAGCATGTCGCCGACGTAGATGACGACATTGCGCGAGGAGGAGAACTTCTTGCCCTCCATGGTCAGGAATTCCGAGGACACCACGTCGAAGGGACGGTTCAGCGCTCCGAGCTCGCCAGGCTTGGCGCCGCTGGGCGCGCGGTCGCTGATCCCGGAGTAACCGAACAGCATCGCCGGCCAGATCTCGGCGTGGAAGACGATGTTGTCCTTGCCCATGAAGTAGTAGGCCCGCGCGTCCTCCTCCTGCCACCAGGCTCGCCAGGCCTCGGGGTCCCCGGAGCGCGCGGCCCACTCGATGGAGGCCGAGAGGTAGCCGATGACCGCGTCGAACCAGACGTAGATCCGCTTGTCGCCGCGATCGCGCCAACCGTCCAGCGGCACCGGGATGCCCCAGTCGAGGTCGCGGGTGATGGCCCGCGGCTTGAGGTCGGAAAGGAGATTCAGCGCGAACTTCTGCACGTTGGGCCGCCAGTGCGACTGGCCGCGCAGCCATTGGGAGATGACGTCGGCGAAGGCCGGCAGGTCGAGGAAGAACTGCTCGGTGTCGACGAATTTCGGCGTCTCGCCGTTGATCTTGGAGCGGGGGTCGATCAGGTCGGCCGGGTCCAGCTGGTTGCCGCAGTTGTCGCACTGGTCCCCGCGCGCGCTCGGGTACGAGCAGATCGGGCAGGTCCCCTCGATGTAGCGGTCGGGCAGCGTCCGGCCGGTGGACGGGCTGATCGCCGCGAGCTCGGTGCGGGTGAAGATATAGCCGTTGTCGAGCAGCCCGAGGAAGAGCGCCTGCGTCACCGCGTAGTGGTTAGCCGTGGTGGTGCGGGTGAACAGGTCATAGGAAAGGCCCAGCTGCTGCAGGTCCTTGGCGATGACCAGGCTGTTGCGGTCGGCCAGCTCACGCGGCGAGACGCCTTCACGTTCGGCCTGGACCTGGATCGGCGTGCCGTGCTCGTCGGTTCCCGACACCATCAGGACGTTGTTGCCGGCCATCCGGTGGTAACGGCTGAAGACGTCGGACGGCACGCCGAACCCGGCGACGTGGCCGATGTGCCGGGGGCCGTTGGCGTAGGGCCAGGCCACCGCGGTCAGGATGTTGACAGGGGAACTCATGCGGTAAGCCTAGTGAGCAGCCTCAACGACGAATCCGGCGAGACCGCGCCGACCACCGGACGGCAGCGTCGAATGGACCCCCGCAGCTCAGCCGCCCCACTCAACCGCCCCGCTTGGCCGCGACCACCGCGTCGAACACCAGCCGCTTGGCCACCCCCGCCGTCGCGGCCACCTCGGCGATCGCCTCCTTGCGGCCCTGGCCGGCCTGCTCCCGGACGCTGACCAGCTCGGCGAGTTCGGCGGCCTCGACCTGCGCCGACCCGGCCGGCTGACCGGCGACCACCAGCGTGATCTCGCCCCGGACCTCTCCGGCCGCCCAGTCGCGGAGTTCGGCCAGGGAGCCCCGGACCACCTGCTCGTAGGTCTTGGTCAGCTCCCGGCACAGCGCCGCGGGGCGATCAGGGCCCAGCGCCTGGGCCAGGTCGGCGAGTGACTCGGCGATCCGGTGCGGGGACTCGAAGAACACCATGGTCCGGCGCTCGCCGGCCAGTTCGGCCAGCAACCGCCGGCGGCTGCCGGGCTTGCGCGGCAGGAAGCCCTCGAAGCAGAACCGGTCGACCGGCAGCCCGGAGACCGCGATCGCGGTGGTGACGGCCGAGGGCCCGGGCAGCGCGGTCACCACCAGGCCGGCCTCGATCGCGGCCGCCACCAGCCGGTAGCCGGGATCAGACACCGACGGCATGCCGGCGTCGGTCACCACCAGGACGTCCTGGCCGTCCTGCAGGGCGCTGATCAGCTGCGGCACCCGGGCCTGCTCGTTGCCCTCGAAGAAGGACAGCACCCTGCCGGGGACGTCGACCCCGAGGTCAGCCGCCAGCCGGTGCAACCGCCTGGTGTCCTCAGCCGCGATCACCGGCGCGGTGGCCAGTGCCTGGGCCAGCCCGGTCGAGGCGTCGGTGGCTCGCCCCAGCGGCGCGCCGGCCAGCACCAGCCGGCCGGCCGGGCGGGGCGGGCCGGCCGGCTGCTGCTCTGCTGGCTGGCGAGCGGGAGTTGTCACTTCGGTCCGCTCCTGGCTCGTTCCTCGCTGCGATGCTCCCTCAGCGGTCATCGTCGGTGTTCCATAACCGCAGACCCTACGATCACCGGGTGACCGCCGCGACGCTGCAAGCCGTCAGCACCAGCCCGGCGCCAGGCCAGCCCGCTCGGCAGGCGCCGCCGGCGTTGACTGGCTGGCGGCCGGAGTCCGCCGCCCGCAGCTGGCTGTGGACGCTGCTGGTCACCGCGGTGGCGGCCGGCACCCGGTTCTGGTCGCTGGGCTTTCCCGAGGGCAAGAGCTTCGACGAGGTCTACTACGCCGTCGAGGCGCAGGAGATGCTGCGCTTTGGCTATGAGGACAACCGCGGCTACATGTTCATCGTGCACCCGCCGCTGGGCAAGTGGCTGATCGCGGTGACGTCCTGGATGTTCGGCGACGACGCGGTGGGCTGGCGGGCCGCGCCGGCGATCGCGGGCACCGTCAGCGTCCTGATCCTGGCCAGGCTGGCCCAGCGGATGTTCCGCTCGGTGATCCTCGGGGTGCTGGCCGGCAGCCTGCTGGCCCTGGACGGCATCTCGCTGGTGATGTCGCGGGTGGCGCTGCTCGACATCTTCCTGCAGACCTTCATCCTCGCCGGGTTCGCGGCCCTGGTGATCGACCGTGACCAGATGCGGGCGAGGTTGGGATCGCTCTACGCGGCCGGGGTGGATCTCAGCCACGGCGCGCCCCGGCTGGGCCCGCGGCCCTGGCGGTTGGCCGGCGGCCTGCTGTTCGGGCTGGCGGTGGCGGTGAAGTGGAGCGCGCTGTCCTACTGGCTGGCGTTCGCGCTGCTGTCGGTGCTGTGGGACCGCGGGGCGTTCAAGAGCGCCGGCGTCGAGCAGCCCTGGTTCGCGACGTTCAAGCGGTCGGTCCCGGCCGCCCTGGGCTCGCTGCTGGCCGTGCCGGTGCTCGCCTACCTGCTGAGCTGGACCGGCTGGTTCGTCGGCGAGAACTCCTGGAACCGGCACTGGGGAGACACCCATCCCGGCACCGGGCTGTTCAGCCTGCTGCCCTCGAGCCTGCGCAGCCTGCTGAACTACCACCACCAGGCCTATGTCTTTCACAGCCACCTCTTCGACCCGCACGCCTACAAGGCCAACCCGTGGTCCTGGCTGGTGCTGGGACGGCCCACCTCGTTCTACGCTCCGTCCAACGTGACCGGCTGCGGGGCGCCCAGCTGCACCCGGGAGATCCTGCTGATCGGCACCCCGCTGATGTACTGGGCCTTCGTCCCGGCGCTGATCTGGTGCCTGTGGCACTGGGCCACCACCCGGGACTGGCGCGCCGGCGCGGTCTGGTTGGCCTTTCTGGCCGGCTGGGGAGTCTGGCTGCAGAACACCCGGCGGACCGGTTTCCTGTTCTACATGACGCCGCTGATGCCGTTCCTGGTGCTCGGGCTGACCTTCGCGGTAGGCGCGATGCTGGCCCGGGCGGCCGAGGACGAGGTGGCGACGGCCCACGCCGGGGAGCCGGTCCGGCAGCCGGCCGGAGGCGGTTATCAGGCCGGAGGCGGTTATCAGGACAGTGCTCACGGCATTCACCAGGCCGTGAGCGACAGCGGTGATGAGATCGAGGGCGCGGGCGAGCCGCGCACTGTCGGCCTGCGTGAGTGGATAGCCCTGCACGGCATTCCGACGGCGCGGCTGGTCCGCACCGGCGCGGTGGCGCTGTGGTTGGGCGCGGTGGTCGCCGACTTCGTCTGGATGTGGCCGATCTTCACCGGCGGCCTGCTGACCAACCACGACTGGCAGCTCAGGATGTGGCTGCCCGGCTGGATCTAGCGAGCAGCCGGTCCTGGGTGCGGGCTGTGGAGTGCGGGCGTCGGGACCGGATCAGTGGCACAGTTGAGACATGGCTATGTCATCGAATGTCTCTGCGAGCATCCCGCGCCCCGGGCTTGACCTGGAGTACCCGATGTCACTGGGTGTCTACGACAGCTACGAGCAGGCCCAGAAGGTCGTTGACTACCTGTCCGACAACGAGTTCGAAGTCCAGAACATGGCGATCGTGGGCACCGAGCTCAAGACGGTCGAGCGGGTCACCGGCCGGATCACCCGCACCAAGGTCGCCGCCGCCGGCGCCATGTCCGGGCTCTGGATGGGGCTCTTCGTCGGACTGGCGTTCTCGATCTTCGGCGACGGCAACCAGCTCGGCTTCCTGATCAGCACCCCCATCTTCGGGGCGATCTTCGGCCTGATCTGGAGCCAGATCGGCTTCGCCGCGATCACCCGGGGCGGCACCCGGGACTTCTCCTCCGTCAGCCAGGTGGTCGCCACGAAGTACGAGGTGCTGGTCGAGCACCGGTTCGCCGAGCGGGCGCGTGAGCTGCTGAGCGCCATGCCGGCGGGGATGATGACGATCCGCTAGCGAACCGACTGCTCCAGCACCGCGAACCGCAGGCCGGCCCTGGTCAACCGCTGGATCAGCGGTTGACCCATCGCGACCGCGGTGGTGACCTGCCCCGCGGTGACGGGCAGATCGTCGAAGGCCACGCACAGCGCCGACTCGGCCAGCATCTTGGCGGTCTCGTCATAGCCCGGGTCACCGCCGGACACCTGCGTCACCACCCGATGACCGCCGCCGGTGGCAGTGAATCGCACCTTGAACCAGCTCGCGGACCGTTGCCGCTCCGACGGCCCGGTGCCGGAGGAGAAGTGGCTCAACAGCAACCGGCGGGCCGGCGGCAGCTGGGCCAGGCCCATCAGCGTCGCCATGCCGGCCACGCTGCCCACCGCCACCGGCAGCTTCCGGACGCCGGCGTAGTGGTGGTAGGTGAAGTCCGGGCCATAGCGCGCCAGCGCCCTACCTGAGCGGGCCACCACCTGGGGGTCGATGGTCGGCAACGGCAGCAGCCACATCCCGTCCACCCGACGTGGCGCGGTTCGCGCCGCCCGCGCGCGCCGGTCCTGCGGTCGCGGCTCCACTTGCCGGCGGGCCCGCGCAGCCTCGGCCGAGCCGCGCACCCGCGAGAAGGCCGTGACCGCCGAGTGGACGGTTCCGGCCGACGGCCGGCCCCCGGCCCGCACCACCCCGTCGACGGTGATCGCGACGTCATCGGGCAGCAGGCCGACGGTGAAGAAGACGCCCAGGTCGTGCGGGATCGAGTCGAAGCCGCAGCAGTGGATCAGCCGGGCGCCCGAGCGCGTCGCCTGCTGGTGATGGCGGGCGTACATCAGGTCGACGAACTCAGGCTCGCCGGTCAGGTCGAGGTAGTCCGTGCCGGCCTCGGCGCAGGCCGCCACCAGCGGTTCCCCGTGCCGCAGGTAGGGCCCCACCGTGCTGATCACCACCCGGCTGCTGGCCGCCACCGCTGCCAGCGAGGCCGGGTCACCGGTGTCGGCGCTCAGCAACGGCAGCTGAGCCAGCGCGCCGTCGATGGCGCTCAGCTCGGCCCGGACGGCTTCGAGCTTGGCCTGGTTGCGACCGGCCAGCGCCCACCGGCAACCCGCCGGGGCATGCCGGGCCAGGTAGTCCGCGGTCAGCCGCCCGGTGAAGCCGGTGGCGCCGAACAGGACGATGTCAAAGCGGCGCTCAGGCATCGGTCTCCCTTCAAAGGCACGGCAGCTGAGCCGCAACGCCTGTCGTTAGGCTTCCTACCATGCGGGTGCCCCTGATCCAGATCGACGCCTTCGCCGATGCGCTGTTCGCGGGCAACCCGGCCGCGGTGATGCCGCTGGGCCAGTGGCCGGCGGACCGCCTGCTGCAGCAGGTGGCCACCGAGAACAACCTGTCCGAGACAGCCTTCCTGGTGCCCGAGCTGCCGGCGCAGGCCACCGCGCCCGATGCCGGCCAGCCGGCGTACGCACTGCGCTGGTTCACCCCGGCGATCGAGGTCGACCTGTGCGGGCACGCCACCCTGGCGGCGGCGTCCTACCTGTTCGCCGACGTCCACCCCACCGCCGAGCGGCTGCAGTTCTGGACCCGCAGCGGCTGGCTGCACGTCACTCAGGAAGCCGACGGTGAGCTCACCCTGGACTTTCCCGCTGAGCAGTCGCTGCCGGTGGACGTCGACCCGATCCTCGAGCAGGCGCTGGGCGCTCCGGTCTGGCAGTCCCTGCAGGGATCGGACCTGATCTGCGTGCTGGACAGCGCCGAGACGGTGCGCCGGCTCGCGCCCGACCACCACCTCCTGAGCAGGCTGCAGGTGCGCGGAGTGGTGGTCACCAGCGCCGGCGAGGGCACCGACTTCGACTTCGTCTCCCGGTACTTCGGTGTGCTGGCAGGCGTGGCCGAGGATCCGGTCACCGGCTCGGCGCACACCCAGCTCGTCCCGCTGTGGGCCCAGTGGCTGGGCAAGACCACGCTGACGGCCGGCCAGCTCTCCGCGCGGGGCGGCACGCTGCGCTGCCGGATCGCCGGTGACCGGGTGCTGCTGAGCGGTCGCTGCCATCGCTACCTCGAGGGTTTCGCCTCGATCCCCACCTGGTGAGTGGTCGGCGCCTGGCACGTGACGGCGTCGCGGTGGCATGGCAGGGTTGGTGTGTGACCCGACCCAGGCGCCTGCCGCCGCTGAGCACATGACGCGACTGGACAAGGGCGCGCCATCGCCGCTGCTGGCAGCCCTGCGCGAGTTGCGCCGAGCGACCGCCGAGCTTCCGCTGAACCTGCAGACGCCCGGCGCCGCTGAGGCGCGGGCGCTGCGTGACCAGCTGGTGGCTCAGCTGGAGGACTACCTGATCCCCCGGCTTGAGCAGCAGGACGCCCCGCTGCTGGTGGTCATCGGCGGCTCCACCGGGGCAGGCAAGTCGACGCTGGTCAACGCCCTGGTCGGTCATGAGGTCAGCCAGGCCGGCGTGCTTCGGCCGACCACCAGGTCTCCGGTGCTGGTCTTCCACCCCGATGACACCGGCTGGTTCACCGGCGACCGGATCCTGCCGGGGCTGGCCCGCACCACCGGTCCCGAGGTGGCCGGCGACCAACCCGGCCGGTCCTTGCGCCTGGTCGCCGTGCCGTCGCTGACGCCGGGTCTGGCCCTGCTGGACGCCCCCGACATCGACTCCCTCGTCGAGAGCAACCGCGAGCTGGCGGTGCAGCTGCTTGCCGCGGCCGACCTCTGGCTGTTCGTGACCACGGCGGCCCGCTACGCCGACGCCGTGCCCTGGGACCTGTTACGGGTGGCGCGGGAGCGGGCCACCGCGCTGGCAGTCGTGCTGGACCGGATGCCGCCGGAGGCGCTCGGCGAGGTGGACGCGCACCTGCGGCAACTGCTCGACCGCGAGGGCCTGGCCGACGCGCCGTTGCTGGTGGTGCCGGAGGCGAGCCTGCAGAACGGCCGGCTGCCGGACTCGGCGGTCGCCCCGGTCCGCGACTGGATCGGCGCGCTGGCCGCCGACGCCTCGGCTCGGGCAGAGGTCATCCGGGCCACCATGACCGGCGCGATCAACAGCCTGCAACTGCGCGGAGCGGGGCTGGCCTCGGCGGTGGACGCCCAGGAGCAGGCGGCGCGAGAGCTGGCTCAAGCAGTGGACGAGGCCTATGACCAGGCACGGGCCACCGTCGGGCGAGAGGTGAGCGACGGCACGCTGCTGCGTGGCGAGGTGCTGGCCCGCTGGCAGGAGTTCGTCGGCACCGGAGAGTTGATGCGCACGCTGGAGTCCCGGATCGGCTGGGTGCGCGACCGGGTGGTCGCGGCGGTCACCGGCCGCCCGTCGGGCGCGGCGCCGGTGGAGGCGGCGTTGGAGATGAACTTGCAGGGCCTGCTACGTGACGCCGCCGAGCGGGCCGCTGCCACCGCGGCCGCGGCCTGGTCGACCCGCAGCGACGGGAAGGCGTTGTTGACCGGCAGCCCCGTCAAGCTGGACCGAGCCTCCGCTGACATCGCCACCCATGCGGAGGAGAGCGTGCGGATCTGGCAGGGCG
Source organism: Jatrophihabitans sp. (assembly GCA_036399055.1). NCBI lineage: Bacteria > Bacillati > Actinomycetota > Actinomycetes > Jatrophihabitantales > Jatrophihabitantaceae > Jatrophihabitans > Jatrophihabitans sp. The sequence goes on along the minus strand of DASWNX010000004.1, from coordinate 151,561 downwards.
AGGTGCTGGAGCTGGTGCGGGCTGAGGGCGGTGACCGGCGGCAGCTGGCCAAGCTGGCCTCCTACGGGGTGAACGGCGCCGGCTCGGTGATGATCGTCGCCCTTTTCGCCCAGACCGGCGGCCTGACCGGAGGCGAGATCGCCATCGCCGGCGGCACCGCGGCGCTGAGCCAGAAGGTGCTGGAGGCGATCTTCGGTGACCAGGCGGTGCGATCGCTGGCCGTTCGGGCCCGAGAGGCGTTGCTGCGCCACGTCGACAGCCTGCTTGCCGCCGACGCCCAGCGATTCCACGACCTGGTGGCAGCGGCGGCGCCGCCGGACGGGGCGACTGCCCGGTTCCGCGCCGCGGTGCACTCGGTCGAAGCCGCCCGAGCCGCCCGGTGAGCCGGCGGTCCCCTGAACTCGGTGCTCGCCTGGAGGCGCTGGGTCAAGCCGTGGAACTCGGCGAACGCCGCTGCGACCCGAGCCTGCTGGCGCCGGCCCGGATCTTGCTGAGCCGGGCCGCGGCCCGGCGCAGGCTCGCTCCGGAGCGCACCGTGGTGGCGTTGGCCGGCGGCACCGGCAGCGGCAAGTCGAGCCTGTTCAACGCGCTGGCGGGTGAGGTGCTGGCCCCGACCGGTGTTCGGCGCCCGACCACTAGCCGGTCCCGCGCGGCGATCTGGCCCGCCGCCGGCGCTGGGTCAGCCGGCACTGGGTCAGCCGGCGCCGGGTCAGCCGGCACTGGGTCCGGTGGGGACGACGTCGCAGGCCTGCTCGACTGGCTGGAGGTCCGCGACCGGCACCTTGTGACCGGCGACGCCGCCGGACCAGGCCAGCCGACGCTGGCGGGGCTGGTGCTGGTCGACCTGCCCGACTTCGACTCGACTGCGGCGGCTCATCGGCTGGAGGCCGAGCGGATGACCGAGGTGGTCGACCTGCTGGTGTGGGTCCTGGACCCCCAGAAGTACGCCGACGCCGCGGTGCACCAGCGCTACCTGCGCCCGCTCGGGGCCCACCGCGAGGTGATGATGGTGGTGCTGAACAAGGCTGACCGGCTCGATGACGACGCCCTGGACAGTTGCCGGCGGCACCTGGCTCAACTGCTCGCCGATGATGGCCTGGCCGGGGTCCCGGTGCTCGCGGCCTCGGCTACCCGCGGCGACGGCCTGCCCCAGCTGCGCGCCTCACTGGCCGAGCGGGTCACGAGCAGCCAGGTCGCCCTGGCGCGGCTGCACGCCGACGCCGACGCCGCGGTGACCGCCCTTGAGCCGCTCTGCGCCGGAAAGTCGCGCGACGCCGGACGAGAAGCCGCACGCAGCGAGGAGACCCTGGTGCGCGCGCTGGCGGTCGCCGCCGGCGCCGGCCCGGTCGCTGACGCCGCCGGGCGCTCCTACCGGATGCGGGCCACCGCCAGTGTCGGCTGGCCGCTGACCCGCTGGTTGAGCCGGCTGCGGCCTGATCCGCTACGCCGGCTGCACCTGGACGCCGACTCCAGCGGGGTCACCTCGCGCCCGGCCGCCACCGGAGCCCAGCGCGCCCTGGTGTCCAACGCCTTGCGCGAACTGGTCAACGACCGCACGCAGGGACTGGCGCCCGACTGGCAGGCCTCGGCCACCGCGGTGATCGAGGTCAGGCAGAACGAGTTGCCCGGTGAGCTGGACCAGGCGGTGCGCACGGCCCGGCTGTCACACGCGGACCGGCCGTTGTGGTGGGGCGGAGTGCGCGGACTGCAGTGGCTGTTCCTGCTGGCAGCGGTCGCCGGGCTCGTCTGGCTGGCGACGCTGGCCGTCTTCGCCTACCTGCAGCTGCCTGGTCCCAGCCTGCACGTCGGGCGCGCTCCGGCGCCGACCCTGCTGCTGATCGGCGGGCTGGCGCTGGGATTGCTCACGTCGCTGCTGGTGCGCCCGTTCGTGGCTGTCGGCGCGGCCCGGCGGCGCGCCCGGGCTCGCCGGTCATTGGACTCGGGAGTGCGGGAGGTGGCCCGGCGCAGTGTGCTGACGCCCCTGGCCGCCGAACTCGAGGCCGCCACGGCGTTCTGCCAGGCGCTGGCCGCCGCCCGCCGCTGACCGGGTGTTCGGCTCGGGGCCGCTGAGCGACGGAGGCAGGTGGCAGGAGGCCACTTCCGACAAAAGGCCACTCCGGCAAGAGGCCACTCCCGGCAGCAGGCCACTTCCGGCAGGAGTGGGGCCGAAACTCATCGAGCTCCGCACCGGTGTGGCGGGTCGGCGCGGGTTCGGCAGACAAGCAAACGGCGGTGTCCGGGCTTGGCCCGAACACCGCCGCCTACTTGCTGTGCTGACTCAGCGGGGACGTAGCTGATTCAGCGAGGGGGACTGACTTACTTGGACATCGCCGCGAAGGCGTCCAGCCGACCACCGGTGGTGGTGATGCCGGACATCGAGGCGGTCGGAACGGCGCTGCTGAGCAGGGCGTTCTTGATCGCGGCGGCCGTCGCCCCGGGGTGGGTCGAGGCGTAGAGCGCGGCTGCTCCGGTCACGTGCGGGGTGGCCATCGAGGTGCCGCTGTAGGACTCGTAGATGTTGTACGCGGTAGAGGACCAGATCGCGGCACCGGGCGCGCCGATGTCGACGCTGGTCGCGCCGTAGTTGGACCAGCTCGCCCGGGTGCCGGTGCTGGTGATGGCAGCGACGGCGATGACGTTGGAGTTGGTGTAGGTGCTCGGGTAGTGAGCGGTCACGTCGTTGTTGTCACCGACCTGGTCGCTGCCGCCGTTACCGGCCGCGGCGATGAACAGGATGTTGGCGCGGTTGGCCCGCTCGATGGCGTCCATCAGCGCCTGGGAGAAACCGCCGCCGCCCCAGGAGTTGTTGGTCGCGACGATGTTCACGCCACGGGCCTTCAGACCGGTGAAGTAGTCGACCGCCAGCACTGCGTTGGCCAACGTGCCACCGTTGCGTCCGAGGAACTTGCCGCTGATCAGCCGGACGTTCCAGTTGACCCCGACCACGCCCGCGCCGTTGTTCGCCTTGGCGCCGATGGTGCCGGAGACGTGGGTGCCGTGATCATCGCTGCTGCCTCGGGTGCCACCGTCGTAGACGCTGCTGTCGTTGCCGGCGAAGTCCCAGCCGTAGACGTCGTCGACATAGCCGTTGCCGTCGTCATCGACGCCGTTGGCGGTCTCCAGGGGGTTGCCCACCTGGCCGGCCAGGTCCGGGTGGGTGTACTGGATGCCCTCGTCGATGATGCCGACGTAGACGCTGGAGGAGCCGGTCTGGCCCGCGGCCCAGGCCGCGGCGGCGTTGCTGCCGTAGGCGTTGGCCGGAGTCGTGTTCGGGCCGTACATGCCCCACAGGCTGCCGTTGGTGTAGTACGGGTCGGTGGCGGTCGCGGCGTGGGTGTAGACCCAGTTCGGCTCGGCGTAGGCGACCGACGGGTCGGCCTTCAGCTCACGCATCGCACGCGCCTGGTCGGCGCCGGCCGGCAACCGGACCAACTCGACCTCGGCGCGGGCACCTGAGGCAGTGACCACACGCTGAGCCAACCGGGCCGCGACCTTGTCACGAGCCCGAGCCCGGTCGGTGGCCGCCGCGCCGCTGACGTAGCCGACCACCAGCTCATTGGCGACCGACTTGGCCGCGGCATTGGTCGAAGCGGCGCTCGGGGAGTTTGCCGGCACAGCGGCATGACCGGGAACGCTCACCGCAAAGGCCGACAAGGCCATGGTCGCGGCGCACAGCAAGGGCAAAGAACGGCGCATCAAAAACTCCTTCAGAAACTTTGTGGATGACAGGGCGCGTGCCTCAGTCAGGGGAGAAATGAGACTTGGGCCACTATGGCATCTGTTCGTTATCACTGCCACCACTGGCGAGTGGGGGTAGGTGCTCGTGGCAGCTCCCCCGTTAACTTTCCGTGTGAAAACCGACGCATCGACCATGTCCCCACCTCATCGAATTACAGCTGGATTTGGTTCAACGCGAAACAATTGAATGGCCGAAGTAGTCACCTGGCGACCTGCGCTCCACAGGCCTGTCTGCAGTGTTGGACGCATCACACTGCCCGTGTTTTCGGGCTTTTTGCGGACGGGGACAACGCCGGACCCGGGCAGCGAGATCTCCCCTCAAGCCGCCGGGAGACGGCGTTCTGGGTGGTCTGCCCGGCTTCGCGCAGCACCACTCCAGATCCTCTGGCGCAGTTAGTGTGTTATGCATCACATTGCTTGCCAGAACGCCGGTGAGAGGGCTTCCAGGGGCCGCTAAGCGGGGCCGACCGGCTGCAGACTGCGCGGTTGCGCGCCGCCTCGCCTTACTTGCATTAACACCACTTTCGGTGACCAGCCCAACCTCGTCCACCGGTCCGCGCGCAGCGACGGCAGGTATAGCCGACCTTAGAACCAAACCCGCGACATTTAGGAATGGCCGTCAGAGAGTTTTGCACGAGAACAGCGAAAGCAAGTTCTGCAACCACTGTGAAAGCCATTCGCGCGATGATGGGCAGGACCGCAGAAGCGGCGCGTGATCACGGGCCTATCACGGCGCCTCGGACAGAAAGCCGTCGCTGCCTTTGACGGGCGGACGAAGCCTCAGGCCGAATGGCCCTCGCTCAGAGGTTGACGCCCCGTCGGGCAAGAAACACCTGGGGGTCGACCGGCGGGCCCGACGCCCCTCCGATGCGGACCTCCAAGTGCAGGTGGGCGCCGGTGGAGTGGCCTTCGCTGGCGACGTAGGCGATGGTCTGGCCGACTCCGACCGATTGGCCGGGCGAGACCGCGAGGACCCTCATGTGGCCGTAGACGGAGGTGTAGCCATTGCCGTGGTCGATGACCACCCAGTTGCCGAAACCCTGCGCGGGCCCGGCCGCGACCACGGTCCCCGCGCCGATCGCGTACATCGGGGTGCCGAACGGGGCGGCGAGGTCCGCGCCTGGATGGAACTGGCCCCAGCGCATGCAGAAGCACGTGGACATGTAGTAGCTGCCGGCGGGCAGCGGCAGCGTCCAGGGCTGGCCGTCATCGGGCGCCGGGGGCGCAGCCGGCGGGGGGGCCGAGGCAGGCGGGTTATAAGGCGGTGGGTTGTACGGCGGCGGCTGGGGAGCCGGTTGGTTGGCGGCGGCTTGCCGCTCGCGTTCACGTTGCTGTTGTTGCTGCTGACGTCGCTGCTCCTCCTGGCGCGCCCATTCGGCGGCCTGGCGGGCGCGTTCGGCGGCTTGGCGGGCGCGTTCGGCTTCTTGGCGGGCGCGTTCGGCGGCTTGGCGGGCGCGTTCTTCGGCCTGCCAGCGTTCGTAGGCCTGGCGCTGGTTGGTCAGTCCGGCGAGCTTGGCCGCGGCGGCGGTGGTCTGCTGGGCCAGCTCGGTGCGGCGACGGGCGAACTCGGCCCGCTGCTGCCGGAAGGCGGAGAGCTTGGCCAGCGCCCGGGTCTTCTGGATGTCGGCTTGCTTCTGCAGGCGCTCTGCTCGGGCCAGCGCTGCCTTGCGGCCGGTCTCGGCGTTGGACAGCGCGACCGTGTTGGTCTGGGCGGTCGCCAGCTGTTGCTGCTGGGCGCTGCTGAGATAACGCTGGTAGGCCATGGCTTGCAGAGCGGCGTTGGGATCGTCACTGGACAGCATCGCGGTGAGCGAAGGCCGGCGTCCGTAGACGTACTGGCTGAACACGTAATTCGAGATCTGGGTGCGTGCCCGCGCGACCGTGCCCCGGGCGGCGGTGACCGCCCGGTCAGCGGCATCGAGGTCGGCGACCGCGCCCTGCAGCGCGATGTTGGTCGCGTCGTAAACGGCGATGGCGGCGTCGGTGTCAGCCGCCGCTCGATCGAGTTGGCCTTGCAGCAGGACAAGCTGCGCCGACACCGTGCCGAGCAGTCGCGCGGCCTGCTGCTTGCGCGCCTGCGCGGCGGCGAGCTGGGCGTCGGAGGGGTTCACCGGCTTCGGCGCCGCTGACGCCGGGGCGCTGAGCAAGCTCAGCAGCATCCCGGCCACGGCGACGGCGACTGCACCGGCCTGCCGTGCGCTGCGTGACCGCACCCGGCTCTCCTCACTGCTGACTCGATCAATGGCTGTCGGCGACATGCCGCTCGACAGCATGTCACATAGGTAACATCTGTGCTATCAGCATCATGAGTAACAACTGAACCAGCTCCCAGGCCAGATCCAGCCGTTATGACGGCGACACTCCGCCTCCATTCGGCCAGGCAGGCCGGTTACTGAGGGCTGCGACGGCTGCCGCGGCGATCCCAGCACAGGACCAGGCGGCCTGAGCGCGTCGGGCCAGAGGCCGGTGACAGCGTGATCCTGGCGGCCCTCAGGGCCGGCACAGCATCACGGCCAGCACGTCGGCGACCTCGTCGATCTGGTGGGGCGCGGGCGGCTGGGGGCGATCAGGGCGCAGCAGCCCGTCCAGCAGCACGTAGGGCAGCACCGAGCCGATGACCAGCCGCGCGCCGAGTTCGGGCTTGACGCCGGCACGCAGCTCGGGAACCACCCGGCTTAGCACGCCCCGGACGGCGGCCAGCATCGCGTCGGCGATGGATTGCCGAAACAGCGTGCCGAGCTCCGGCCGGCGCGCGGCCTCGGCGATGATGACCCGCACGATGGCGAGGTAGTCCGGATTCATCAGGGTGCGCACCACGGCGGTGAGCAGGACCCGCAGCTCTGCGCGCAGTTGTTCCACGCCGGTGATCGGCAGCTCGTCGCGGTACTGGGCGCGCCAGGCCTTGGTGCCGGTGTCGACGAACTCCTTCAGGACGTGCTCGAGCAACCGGTCCTTGGTGGTGAAGTAGGTGTACACCGTCTGTTTGGACACCTGCGCGACCGCGGCGATCGCCTCGATCGAGGTCGCCGCGAAGCCTCGTTGGCAGAAAAGCTCGCGTGCCGAGCTCAAGACCGCGGCCTCTTTGTTCGAGGTGCGCCGGCTCACAGCTCGCCGGGGGGTGGGCCGGCCCGCGGGCCCGGCCGCTTCCAACGTTGTCATGGCAGTTCCCCGTCCTTGGCTGGAAGCGGCCGGGTCAGCGGCTAGTCGCGAACCGCGTGCGCGCTGGTGCGGGTGGTGTCGTTCGAGCCACGCATCAGCACGGCCAGCACGATCGCGGTCACCGCAAGCACAGCAGAGGCCGCCCACAGCGCACTGGAGAAGCCGTCCATGAAGGACTGCTGCGCCATCGGGATCAGCTTGGCCATCTGCGGGTTCGAGGAGAACACGTTCAGCGCGACGCCGAGCGATTCCTGGGCCGCGTGGGCCACCGAGCCAGGCAGGCCGCGAGTGCCCTCGGCCACCGCGGACTGGTAGCTGGCGGTGAGAATGCTTCCCAGCACGGCGATGCCCAGCGTGCCGCCGACCTCACGGGCGAGGTCGTTCATGGCCGAGCCGACTCCCTGCTTCTCATCCGGCAGGCTGCTGACAATCGCCTCGGTGGCCGGCGTGGTCGTGATTCCCATGCCGATGCCGAGGGCGATCAGGCCGATGAGGGTGTACCAGTAGCTCGAGTCTGTGTCCATGAAGGCCAGCACCGCGAACCCCAGAGCCATGATCAGCATGCCGATCGGGGCCAAGCGGCGGGCGCCGAACTTCTCGACCAGGTGCGGCGCCCGCTTGGCGGTGATGACCAGGCACACAGCGGTGGGAACCAGGGCGCAGGCCGCGAGGATCGGACGGTAGCCGCGCACCAGCTGCAAGTACTGCAGGAACAGGAAGATGAATCCGAAGAAGGTGAAGAACTGCATGGTGATCGACAGCGAGCCGGCGCTGAACCGGCTCAGCCGGAACACCCGCGGGTCGAGCATCGGGTTGCTGTGGTGCAGCTCCCAGGCGATGAACGCCGCGAGGGCGATGGCGCCGCCGATGAAGCAGCCCACCGTCAGGCCGTCGGTCCAACCGCGGGCAGGACCTTCGATGATGGCGTAGACGAGTGCGACGAGCCCCACGATGGACAGCGCCGCGCCGATCGGGTCAAGCGTCGCCGCCTCGGGTTCGGCTGACTCGGGAACGAGCATCAGGGTGGCGGCAAGCGCGAGCACGGCCAGCACGACGTTGAGCCCGAACGCCGACTGCCATGAGAAGAACTCGAGCAGGGTGCCTGCCGCCAGGAGTCCCAGGATCGCGCTGGCGCCGGCGACCCCGGCCCAGACGCCCACTGCCCCGGCGCGTTCGGCCGGCGGGTGGGTGGTGGTGATGATGGACAGCGTCGCGGGCATGACCAGCGCCGCGCCGATGCCCAGGGCCGCCCGGGCGAAGATCAGGTGGTTGGGCTCGCTGATCATCATGGCGGCGGTCGCGGCGGCGCCGAAGATCACCAGGCCGAGGATCAGCATCTTGCGACGGCCGAACCGGTCACCCAGAGCGCCGGCAGGCAACAGCAGCGCCGCGAACACCAGGGCGTAGGAGTCGATGATCCACTGCATCTCGGTCTGGGTGGCGTCGGTGTCGCGTGCCAGCACGGGCAACGCCACGTTCAGCGAGGCGACAGCAGAGAGCACCGTGCCCAGGCACAGGCACATGACAATCAGGATCTTCTTGCGGTTGGGATGCCCGGCTTCCTGGTGGCTGGGCTCGCTGCTACGGCCCCGTGGCGTGCGGATGTTCGTCATGCGGACTCCTCTTCTGGACGGTAGCGTCCAAAATGCACTCTTGCGGACGAGAAGTCAACATGGATAGAATTCTCCATTCGATGAATTATTCAAGGGGAGTGGCACATGAAGGTCGCGGAATATGACGTGGTCATCGCGGGCGCGGGGCCGACGGGGCTCGCTCTCGCTGGTGAACTGGCCCTCAAGAATCTGAAGGTGCTGGTGCTGGAACGGCGTTCGCACCGCTCAGAAGAGTCCCGAGCGCTCGGGATGCACGGCCGCACCCTCGATCTGCTGGCTCAGCGCGGCCTCGCCGAGACCTTCATGAAACTGGGCCATCCGGTGCCCAAGGTCCGGCTCCGCTTCGAGCAGCGCAAGCAGTCGCTGCTGAACCTGGCCGAGCTCGACACCGACTTCGGTCACCTGCTGATCCTGCCGCAGAGTGAGACCGAGCGGATCCTCGAAGAGCACGCCCTCGAGCTGGGCGTGCACGTGCGGCGCGAAGCCGGGGTGAAGTCGCTCGATCAGGACAGCAACGGAGTGACCGTCCACTTCGGCGGCAAGGACCCCGGCAGCGTCCGCGCCTCGTGGGTGGTCGGGTGCGACGGGTCCAAGAGCAATGTGCGCGAGGCGATCGGCGCGAAGTTCAACGGGCGCCCCTATCCGTACACGATCCTGGTCGCCGACGTGTTGCTGAAGAACCCGCCCAAGGACGACCTGCTGATCGAGGTCGCCAAGCTCGGCCTGGTCGTCTGCACGGCGTTCGGAAACGGCTACTACCGCCTGGGCATCATCGACCGCACCGTTCCCTGGAGCGATGACCCGGTGACCATGACCGAGATCAGCAAGGCGCTGATCAACATCTTCGGCAGCGACCTGGGCCCGCACGAGCCCATCTGGACCTCGCGCTTCATCATTCAGGAGAAGCAGGCGACCAGTTACCGCGAAGGCCGGGTGCTGCTGGCCGGCGACGCCGCCCACGTGCACTCACCGCTCGGCGGCCAGGGTCTCAACCTCGGCGTCCAGGACGCCTTCAACCTCGGGTGGAAGCTCGCCGCGGTGCATGCCGGCGACAGCGACGCATCGCTGCTGGACAGCTACGCGGCCGAGCGGCGCCGCAGGTCCCGGGCCGTGATCACCGTGACCGACGTCGTCACCCGGCTGATGATGGCCGGTCACCGGATGCCGCAGAAGATGCGCAAGACAGTGGTTCCGCTGATCCTGTCCACCGCCCGCGGCCGTGGGATCGCGGCCGGGGCGCTGTCCGGCGTGACGCTGAGGTACCCGCCCACGCACCGGCGCCTGCGCAACCGGGACGAGGGACGGCGCGTGCCCAACCTCAACCTGCGCGGAACGAACGGCGACGTGCGCCTCTTCGATCTGATGCACGACGGGCGATTCGTCCTCGTCGACGACGGTTCCATCGGTTCTCGCGCCGAGCCGTGGGCCGACCGGCTGTGCCTCTGGCAGGGCCAGGTCGAGGGCCATCCCGAGTTCAAGGCGCCGTTGCTGGTCCGCCCGGACGGTTACCTGGCGGGCTCGGGCGCCTCCGAGGTGCTTGCCGGCCTCAAGCGCTGGTGCGGACACCCCGGGGCGGCGGGCGGCTCGGCCAGGCACGCTGACACGAGCGCCCCTCAGCTCAAGGGCTCAGAACAGGCATGACAGATCGCACCGAGCGCGCGGAGGTGGCCGCGCCGACCAGCGCGTGCCACCTCGGCGTCGCCCGGCACCCGACGGGCCGGGTCGCCGCACCTGGTGGAGCGGCGCCAGCGGCGCCGCCCGCGACGTCAGTGACCGGCCGCACGACGGGCGCGGCCGATCCGTCGTCGGCGCCGAGGCGGATGTGCAAGCGACTCCGGTGATCTGAGGCAGCCGGCTGCGCTGTGCCGTCGCGTCGAGGCGACCGGCTGCCAGGTCCTGGACACCACCGGCTGCTATGCCGGGGTGAGCGTGAGTCATGGTGCGGAGCACATCTCACATGATCTTCAACTGCTGAGTCCTATTATGCGCATGTTCGGGCAAACCGGACCTAAACCTTGGACTCGCAGTTAAGGACCATTCGTGATGAGCTTTGTCAAAAAGGCGAAAGTGGCACTGGTTGTAGTCACGGCGGTCATCTCAGGCGCCGCTCTGACGACTCCTGCCGGGGCCGGACCCGCGCCTGCGGTCCAGCTCGACAGCCGGGACAGCGAGGGCCACTTGCTGCAGCTCGGCAACGACAACGACGCCTACTGGGTCAACGGCGCCGGACCCCAGAACCCGGAAAACCGGACCGAGGGCCCGGGGCCGGAGCAATACGAGCAGCAAGTCGGCATCGAGCCGAAGGCCGGCCCGCAGGGCGAGGTGGCGTTCAGGATGAAATGGCGCTGGCCCGAGACCACGAATGGCGACGTCAAGGGATATCCGGCGATCGTGAGCGGTAGTAAGCCTGGCTCCTACAGCCCCGACTACCTACCTGCCGGACAACCGGTCAGACTGCGCGATGGCAGCATCTCGCTGACCAGCCCGAGCGGCGCCACCCCGGGCACGTTCTTCCCGCTGCAACTTCCGGTCAACTCCCTCACCGCCAAGTACGACTGGGACCACGTCACTGCGCCCACCGGGGTAGGGCACCTGTCCTTCGACCTCTGGCTGCAGTCCCATCCCGGACAGGACAGGGGCTTCGTGAATTCGTCGATCACTCACGAGATCATGATCCCGCTGGACAATTGGGGAGGCTACGGAGCTCACTCGTCGAGAGCGTGTTGGTGGTGGTCCCACGACGTCACCATCGGTGGCAAGCTGTACCACGTTCACGCTGCCAGGGATCAGGCCCCGTGCGTGGACGGCAAGAACAATGACACCCCCCTGCTTCCTAATTTCGGAAGCCTCAACGGCGCCTATGGCCGTACCGGCTGGAAATTTATCGTCTTCCAGCCTGATGTGATGCCCATGGACCCGGGGGAAATCGATCTGGCCGCGATCGTCAATCACGTCGGAACCTATACCGACGCCAGGGGCAATCGCTGGGCCACGGGCAACGAGTACCTGGTCGACGCCGAGTTGGGAGTGGAGCCGATAAAGGGCACCGGGGACATCGTCGTTCATGACTACAAGGTGTCTCAAACCAATTCGTCGACGCCTACGTTCCCCTCTCCGCCGACGCCGACGACCCGCGTCCAGGCCGAGACCGGCACGCTGACCGGCTCTGGGGTGAGCGTGCGCTCTGACCTGCCCGGTTACGAGGGCGCCGGCCATGTCGGGAGCTTCACTGACAACGGCGACAAGTTGGCCGTGAGCTTCCCCAACATGACTGCCGGCACCTATGACCTGCGCATCCGCCACCGCGGGGGCGCCCAGCAGAACACCGTGCAGGTCAACAACGGCCAGTTGCGCGACGTCTCCTTTCCCGCGACCGGAGATGCCTGGGCGGTTAAAACCGTCCCGTGGGTGACACTCGCCGATGGCGCCAACGTCATCAACCTGATCAAGGGTTGGGGGTACATGGACGTCGACTATGTCGAGGTCGTTCCCGTCGATCCGCCGGTCATTCAGCCGCCGCCGCCTGCCTCTGCACGCATCCAGGCTGAGAACGGCGCTCTGACCGGCCTCACCATCCAGACCGCGGCGCCGGGGTATGAGGGCAGCGGTTATGTCGGGGAGTTTGAGGACGACGGTGACAAGGTGGCGGTGACCTTCCCCGGCGTGACGGCAGGCAAGTACGACATCCGCATCCGCCACCGCGGCGGATACCAGCAGAATTATGTGGATGTCAACGGGACCCGTCGTAGCGAGGCATTTCCTGACACCGGCGACGGGTGGGGCGTCAAGACCATTAGCGGAGTGACCCTCACGGGTGGGGCGAACACCATAGCCGTGAGCAAGGAATGGGGCTGGTTCTGCGTCGACTACCTCGAGATCGTTCCCTCCAACGCCCCCTCCACCGACACTGCCACTCGAAAGCAGGCAGAGAACGGCGCCCTGACAGGCGTCATCTCTCAGACCCAGGTCGCCGGTTACGAGGGCAATGGTTACGTGGGCCCGTTCGCCAACGCCGGTGATAAAGTCACTGTTGACTTCACTAACGTGACTGCGGGCTCCTACGATATCCGTATTCGTTACCATTCCGGCGCCGATCAGCAGAACCACGTCGCCGTCAACGGGAGCTCAGGCAGCCAGCTCTTTACCGCGACCGGTAGTGGTTGGGGGGTCAAGACCCTCAGGGGGGTGGCATTGACCGGCGGAACCAACACCGTTGCCATAATCAAGGATTGGGGCTGGTTCTACGTGGACTCCGTCGAAATAGTTCCCACCAGCTGACGCGCCGCCGCCTACCTGGCACAAGCGCGCACGACCTTGAGCCTGCCGGGCCGGGTGGAGGGGGCGCTGCGGTCATTGCCCGCTGCCAAGCGAGCTAGGACCGCCGCAGACGCCCCCTCCACTCCGGACTCGGAGCAGGATGAGGGAAGATGACCGGGGCCAGCAAGCCGTCGTCGCACGGTAGGGCCGCGGCCCCCGTGGGGGGCGGGCCCCTGGTTTCGGCAGGCTCAGCGCACCGGCGTCAGTGCTCATGACTACAGAAACCCAGCTCCTCAGAACTCACGCTGCGCTGCGAGTTGACGCGAATCCGCACATGTCGGTATCGACCGTGTCGCCGTTGACTGCCTGAGGCTGAATTCAGCAATGTGTCTGCGGGCAGCACCGCCGCTCACCCGAGCGATTGTCTTCCAACAGATTGCTGGCACTCCGGAGAACCTCGGCGTACGCTGTGGCAGCAATGAACCGTCCCGGCGGATCAGGTGATGGAGGCCTATGTAATTCAATTTACAGGATGTGACCAGGATGGACGACGGCGCCATTGGTGATGATATTCGCCGGGCATTCCCTGTGGATGGAGCGGTCCCCGATACCCCGGCAAGGCTTGCCTGCATGCGCGAACTCCATGGCCATCACATGCAATTCTTCGCGTTTCCCGTAGAAAGCCTGAAGCTTGGCCACTGGAGCGCCTTAGACCGGATAGCCACGATTGAGGAAGAGTGGAACCGGTATGAGGAGGCGCGCGTAAATGAGATGAGTCCCGACCTCCCCGTCACGGCAGAGGAATGTCGAGACTGGTTCGAGGCGACCGCAGAGGTTCACGAGCACCACGACGCCTGTGACTACCTGCAAAATGAGGCAAGCCTTCTCGATATCGCGCTTCTCGTTCTCGCCGAAGGAAAAGTCGAGAGTTACTTCGATGACCCCATGACGATCGCCCGCGATCACTGGGACGAGATGGGCAATGGCAAGCACGATGCCGCGCACACGGTCATGCTCGACAGCACCACTGAGTGGATGCGGGAGAACGCCATAGCACCGGGGTTCGATCTCGGCATAGTCGAGATTCCCAAGGCATATGCCAATGCGTGAATCACTGATGCACTCCCTCCGGCGCCGACACCTGCTGCGCGGACTCGGCAGTCTCGGATTGCTGGAGCGGACGGCTCCGGCACGCTTCGCCGCGACCCTCGACGGGCTCAAGCGACTGGGCGTGCCCAGCTCCGTCTACCGCTATGAAGCCACCCACGTCGTCGTCGATCACGATCACAGCCGCGAATGGGTCGACGGGGTGTTCTCGCCCGACATAAAAGAGAATCCCGATACCATTCCGGAGCTGGCGATGGGCGTGCTGATACGGGGAAACGTCGCCGCGGAGTTCTTCTCCAAGACACGTCAGGAGCTGTTCGGCCTGGGCTGACTGGTGACAACCCCTCGTGCTGAGGCTGCCACCACACTGGTGACAGGCTCGGCGCCAGGACCTGAGTGGACCCCATGACGCGCTAGCTGGCGTCTTACCCGATTGCGGCTCGGTGGCTGAGAAGGTGGCGCGCCGAGCCGAGAAGGAGATCTGTTGTGACTGATCCACAGCCCGCGTCGTCGGCACTGCCGCTGAGCGAGGACGACCTGACCCGCATGCTGTTCGGCCACTCGGCCTTCCAGTACCTACGGGCCGGAACGGAGCTGGGCCTGTTCGAGCTGCTCGAACAGCGACCTGGACTGAGCCGCAAGGAACTCGGCGCCGCGCTGGAGCTCCAGGACCGGGCGCTGGACATCCTGCTCCTGGGGATGACCGCGCTACGGCTGGTGGATCCCAACGACGACAAGTACCGCAACAACCCGACCATCAGCCGGCTGTTCGCCGAAGGCCGCTGGGATGTGGTGACGGCAGCGATCGGGTTCGAGGCGTACATCAACTACCCCGGCCTGGCCGATTTCACCGAGTCGTTGCGGGCCAACACCAACGTGGGCCTGCGCCGCGTGCCCGGCGACGGACCCACTCTCTACCACCGGCTCACCGGAGATCCGGAGCTGAGCAAGGTCTTCTACCGGTACATGGGCACGTGGTCGAAGATGGCCGCGGGTTACCTGATCGACAGCGTGGACTTCGGCAGCCTCAACCGGGTGCTGGACGTCGGCGGCGGCGACGCCAGCATCGCGGTGGCCGTCGCCCAGGCGTTCCCCCACCTGCAGATCACCGTGCTGGAGCTGCCCGGCGTCGTGCCCCTGGCGCAGCAGCGGGTCGACGAGGCCGGTCTCGCCGACCGGATCAAGGTCATCGCCACCGACATGTTCGCCGACCCGTTCCCCTCCGACCACGACGGCGCGATGTTCGTGCACCAGATGCAGATCTGGCCGCTCGCCCAGGACACCGAGCTGCTGCGCCGGGCGCACGAGGCGCTGCCCTCGGGAGGCAGCGTGGTCATCATGAACTCCATGTCCGACGACACCGGCGACGGGCCCCTGATGGCAGCCCTGGACGCGGCTTACTTCGCCGCTATCCCGGGCGGCGGCGGCATGCTCTACGCCTGGCACAAGTACGAGGAGTGCCTGCGCGCCGCCGGCTTCGGCGGTATCGAGCGAATTCGTCCCACCGGCGCCTGGACCCCGCACGGGGTCATCGTCGCAAAGAAGTAGGACCGCCCACCGTCGGCTCACCTCGCCGCGGAGCCTGCTGAGAGCGGGCTCCGCCGGCGGGGCACGCCCGACGTCCTAGCCGGTCAGGCCAGTTCAGGTCAGGACGTGTTGTCGCCCCCGCGTGCCCGGCGTGGCGTCAGTGAACGGGAGCCGCCGCTGGTCGCACCGTGATCGCGTCGGCGACCGCGTCGAGGACGGACTTGCAGTCGGCCTCGCTGTCGGAGACGGTGACTGCCTGGGCCACCCTGCACTCCCACGAGGTCCGCCGTGGCGGCAGCTTCAGGTGCTGACCGGGAGCGGCCAGGACGTCGACCTGCGTGACCCCGGCCGGCAGCAGCTCCGGGTCGATATGGACCGCCCCCACGACCAGGTCCTCTTCGGGGTAGTAGAAGCGCACCGCCGCGACACGGCTCGCGCTCGGGGTGACGTCCGGGGCCTGCCCGCAGGCGATGGCTGCGGCGACCAGGCTCAGGTCGATGCCGGTGGCGAGCTGGCCCAGGTAGGGGATCAGGTCGCCGCCCAGGCGGGCGTTGATCTCGATCACCTTGAAACCGTCCACCGTGCGCCGCAGCTCCACGTGCGTCATGCCGGTGGAGAAGCCCACCGCGAGGTGCGCGCGCCTGAGCAGCTCGTGCAGGTGCCCGTCGTGCAGCAGCGGATCCGCCCCGTCGACCACATGCCCGACCTCTTCGAAGGCCGGCGGGAAGGCGCACTCCTTGTGCGCCACGACGAGCGGCACGACCCGGCCGTCGAAGCAGGCCACGTCGACGCTGATCTCAGGGCCGTCCAGGTACTCCTCGATGAGGACGTCGTCCTCGTACTGCTCGGGCGTCTCGGGCAGGATGACGGCCTGGGCCCGGGTGTAGGCGAGGGTCAGCTCCTCGGCCGAGCCGGCCAGGGTCACGCCGAAGCTGGCCGCCAGGTTGCGCGGCTTGAGCACCACCGGATAGCCCAGCCGCTCGGCGGCGCTCGCGGCCTCCTCCACCGAACGCACAGCGATGGAGGCAGCCTGCGGGACGCCCGCGGCGTCCAGCGCCTGCCGGGTGAGGTGCTTGTCCCGGCAGCGCGTGATCGCCTCAGCCGGGCTGCTCGGCAGGCCGAGGGCCTCCGCCACGGTGGCTGTGGCGACGATCCGGGACTCGTCGTAGCAGATGATTCCGTCCAGCTGGCCGGCTCCGTCGCTGCGCAGCTGGAGGTCCAACCGCCTGGCCTCGGCGGTCATCGCGGCCGCGTCCAGGGTGTCAAGAGCGGTGTGCCCGACGAGATGGGGCAGCTCCCAGTCCGGCTCGGACGCGCGGCCCGGCCCCCCGAGGAACAGCCACAGCCGGTAGCGCGAGCCCAGCGAGGTCAGGAAGTACTCCCGCGAAGTCCGCCCGAAGCTGGAGACCAGGATCAGGAAGGGTCGCTCGTCCCTCGTGTCTGCCGTCTCGGCGGACTGCGCGGCGATGTCTGACGCCTGCTCAGACATCGGCAGAGCCCGACAGCTCGGGCTGCTTCGGGCGGGCGACGTCGACTGAGTGCGCCGGCTCCGCGTTCGCGCGATCGACGATGCGCACTCAAACTCCCTGCGGTTGTTAAGTCAGGATCTGTCAGATGTTGCCAGATGCCGCTACGGCGGGCTAGCCCTGGTAGGCCCGCCCGGACACCGTCTCGACGCTGACACGGTCGATTCCCCCGCCCGATGCGGGACTCTCGCCGGTCCGCTGGCCGCCGCCGGACACGCCGTCGATGTCGCGCTTGGCGGCCTCGGTGTCACGCTTGGCGGCCACGGCGCGGGCCAGCCGGGTGGCCGCCTGCTCAAGACGGTTCACCGCGCTGCTTGCGACCACGTTGGCGAGCACACCGGCCGCCAGGCAGGCCAGGACGACGACGGGGCCGGGGGCTCCGGCGTCGAGCAGGGGCGGCCAGAGAGCCCAGTGCGTCAGATAGATCCACAGGGAGGCCGACGCGAGAAGGCTGATCAGCGGCGCGAGGAGCCGGGGCACGGGCAGCGACGGCATCCAGATCAGCAGCAGCAACCCGGCGTGCACGACCAGACCACGCGCCGGCTCGTCCGGGAAGTAACCGGTCAAGGTGAGCAGCGTCAACGCGCTCACCAGCAGCTGGCTACGGACCCCGGCGCTGACCTGGATGAGCCAGCCGAGCGCGAAGAGCCAGAACACCAGGTGAGGCCGGCTGTAGCGCAGCGTGGTCTCGCCCAGGCCGATGAGGTCGGCGCGCAACAGCAGCCCGACCGCCAGGAGCAGGGCCGGCAGCAGCATCCGGCGCCGGCGTTCGAGCCGCCGCACGGCCGGCGCCGCCAGCAGGACCGCGAGCACGGCCAGGATGCTCACCAACGCCTCGATGAACCAGAAGTTCCAGGTCTGGGTCCACCTCGGCGGGCCGAGGACATGGTTGAGCAGCACGACGTTGTGCCAGTGATAGGCGTCGTTGAGGGCCACCACGAGGCCGATGTAGAGCACGCTCGGCACGGCGAACCGGGCGATCGAGTGGAGCAGCCCGTCGATCCGGTCGCTGTCGCGGATGGCTGCCAGGGGAAAGCGGGCGAAGGTGTAGCCGGCCACGCCGAGCAGCAGGTGCGCTCCCCCGCGGACCTCGGCGACCTTCAGGTGCGTCAGCACCACCAGGGTGATCGCCAGCGCGCGCAGCACCAGGCCGGTGTCCAGGTGGGCCACCGACCCTCTCCGTCGTGAGCGTGCGCCGCCCACCGGTCCGCGCTGGGCCAAGGGCGCCGCCGGCTCGACCAGGGCCGCTGAGCGGGGCGCCGGACGCCGACCGGCGGCGGCCAGTTCTCGGATGCTCAGCCGGGGCCACTCGAGCGGCAGGCGTCCCAGCAACCGCTCGAGCCGGAACGCCATGGTGACGAAGCTCAGCGAGTCCCCGCCCAGGCTGACAAAGCTGGCGCTGGAGTCGACCCGGTCATAGCCCAGCACCTCGGCGTACGCGGCCCGGACCGCGCCCTCGAGATCGGGACCTTCGAGGGCCACCCCCTCAAGTACGGCGCCGTCGTTGGCAGCGCCCTCGAAGACCGCGCCCGCGTTGGCGGCGCCCTCGAAGACCGCGCCCAGGCTCGGAGACGCGTCAAGGCGGCGCAGCGCGGCGAGGTCGGGTTTGCCATTGGGCAGCAGCGGCAGCTCAGTGTGCTGGCCCACCGACACCAGACCAGGGGGCAACCCGGTCAGCCGGGCGGCGGCGTCACGCACCAGCGACGGGTCAGCGGTCGTCACCGCGATCAGCAACTGCTGGTCATCGCTCAGGCAGACCAGGCTCGGGTCGAAGGCGGTGAGCGCCGACTGGAGCCGGTCCAGGTCGATCCGGTGGCCGAGCAGCTTGGCGAAGCGGCTGGTCCGGCCGACCACCTGGAACAGTCCGTCGGCCCGCTGCCGGCCGAGGTCGCCGGTGCGCAACTCGGTCAGCGCCGGGTCCGCTGCCAGGTCGCCGGGGCCCTCGGCGTAGCCCATCATCACGTTCGGACCGGAGTAGACGAGCTCACCAACCCCACCGGCGCCCGGTTGGTCGACCCGCAGCGCGCCGCCGGGGACCGGGCGCCCGACGCAGTCCGGATGCGTCTGCGCCAGCGCCGGGTGCAGGTAGGCCATCCGGGCGGTGGCCTCGGTCTGCCCGTACATCACGTACAGCTGCCAGCCGTGCCGAGAGCCGAGGCCGGCCAGGCGGCGGACCTCCGCCGGGTCCAGCCTCCCGCCGGCACACGTCACGTAGCGCAGGCTCGGCACGTCGTGCCAGCGCGCGGAGATCCGGTCGAGCAACGCGAAGGTGTGCGGGACCGCGGCGAAGGAGGTCACCGACTCCGACCGGGCCAGCGACCATAATTCGGGCTCGATCACCGAGTGCTCGGTCAACACGACACTCGCCCCGACCTGAAGATGGCTGTGCAGCACCGACAGCCCGTAGCTGTAGGCCAGCGGCAAGCTGGTCACGGCCCGATCCTCGGATGTCAGTCCGAGGTAGTCGGCGATGGCGGCGGCGTTGCTCTGCAGGTTGGCCGCGGACAGCCGGACGAGCTTGGGCGAGCCGGTGGAGCCCGAGGTGGACAGCAGCAACCGTAGCTCGGGGTGCAGCTCGTGACGGCTGGTCGGCCGCCGTTGCTGCCAATCCTGCGCCCTGATCACCACGTCGGGGTCGAACCGCGCGTGCAGCTCGGCCAGCTGCTCGCCGCGGGCGGCGTCGACCAGGATCACCGGATGACCGGCCCGCAGAGCCGCAAGGTAGGTCACCACGGAGTCGATCGTGTTGCTCCCGTGCAGCAGCAGCAACCGTCGCTGGCCACCGAGCCGGTCCAGGGTCGCCTCGACGCGCGCGTCAAGCTCGGCGTAGGTCAGGGTCTGCCCGTCGCTGAGCAGGGCCGGCGCCTGCCCGAAGTCGGCCAACCGGTCGACGAAGCTGTCGCTCCGAGCCAACGCGCGCACAGCACCTCCAGGTAGCCACCAAAGTAGGTGAGGCTACCCTAAGTCCCGCCTGATCATCTTCAGAGGGGACGTCAGACCCGGCGGACCTGGGCCGGCTCCCTGCCCGCGGGTCAGACGGTGTAGTGATCGGCTGCCTTCAACGCCTCGTCCAGGATCTGCAGAGCCTCGCGCGCCTCATCGGCGGTGGTGTTGCACGGAGGAACCATATGGATGCGGTTGTAGTTGGCGAATGGCCACAGACCGCGCTCCTTGCAGGCGGTGATGACTTCCTGAACCGGCTGGGACTCCTCAGGACCTGCCGCGTAGGGGACGAGCATCTCTCGGGTGTCTCGGGATCGCACCAGCTCCACCGCCCAGAAGACGCCAAGGCCTCGGACCTCGCCCACACTGGGATGCCGCTCTGCCAGGGCACGCAGTCCCGGCCCCAAGACCTCGCGGCCGAGCTCGGCAGCGTTGTTTACCATCTGTTCCTCACGCATCGCCGTGAGAGTCGCCACAGCCGCGGCGCAGGCCAGCGGGTGCCCCGAGTACGTCAAACCGCCGGGGTAGACGCGGTCGTCGAAAAATGCGGCCACGCGCGGACCGATCAGGACGCCGCCCAGGGGCACGTACCCGGAGTTCACGCCCTTGGCGAAGGTGAGAAGGTCAGGAGTGACCTGCCAGTTGTCGACGGCGAACCACTTACCAGTCCGACCGAATCCGGTCATCACCTCGTCGGTGATCATCATTATCCCGTACTGGTCGCACAGTTCGCGCAGACCAGCTAGGTACCCGGGTGGCGGAACCAGTATCCCGCCGGTCCCGATGATCGCCTCTACCAGGATCGCGGCAATCGTCGCCGGGCCCTCCAACCGGATGACCTGGTCGACATGCCGGAGCGCGCGCTCGCATTCTTGCTTCTCGTCTTCTGAGTCGAATGGCGAGCGGTATAGATAAGGCGGAAAGAAATGAGCCACCCCGGCGGTGCCGGTGTCGGTCGCCCAGCGTCGAGGATCGCCGGTGAGCTGCATGGTCGTGGCCGTGGCCCCGTGATACGAGCGGTAGGCCGAGAGCACCTTGGGCCGGCCCGTGACAAGGCGAGCCATGCGCACCCCATGCTCGTTGGCGTCAGCGCCGCCATTGGTGAAGAACACCTTGTCCATGCCCTCGGGCGCCAGTTCAGATATCAGCCGTGCCGCTTCACTGCGCTGATCATTGGCGAAATTCGGAGCGATCATGGGTAAGCGCGCGGCCTGAGCCTGGATGGCTGCCACGACCTTCGGATGAGCGTGGCCGATGTTGAGATTGATGAACTGCGACGAGAAGTCCAGATACCGGTTTCCGTCATAGTCCCAGAAATGCCGGCCGGAGCCACCCGCGATGGGCAAAGGCTTGATGTGCGCCTGCGCCGACCACGAATGGAACACATGCTTACGGTCCAACGCAAGCACATGCTGTCCGGCGGCTGACGTCGCCTCGGTCGCTTCTGTCACGAGCTTCCCCTCACTGGTCGCAGTTCTTCCTTGCGCAGGAAGTAATAGATGTCATCGGTGACCGCCTCAATCAGGGAACCGCCGGCCACCGAGGCAAGCCGGCTGGCGTTGTGCCCGATCGTGGCTGCCGAGAACGGCAGGTTTCCGGTCTCGGCGTACCGGATCGCGCCTGTGGAGTCACGTCGGGGAACCACCGCCGAGCGCGCGTGGACGCTGGCGCTGAACGGGATGTCCAACCTGCCGTCGGCGAACGCGGTCGATATCTCGCCCGCGAGGTCCTCACAGCCGAGAAGGGGCTCCACGAGTTCGGCCACCTCGCGCTCTATCCAGTGCTGCTCCTCGGCGACCCGGCCGGCATCCACGGCGACGAAGTCGAACAGGTCTGACGCCCCGGTCGCAGCCGTCATGATGCCCTGGGTGTTCGCGTGCGCGTCCGGAAGCCCGAACGCCTCCTGGTTGGTCTTGTTGATCACCTTTGCCGCGCCACCGAGACGGGCGATCAACCCGCCCTGCATGATCAGGGCGTCGGCGAAGGCAGCGCTCTTGGGAAACACGCCCATGAACTCATGGAGAACGGGAAAGACCTCGACGTCTGGCCCGAGGTAGCGGCGGGTCAGCGCGCTCAGCGCGCGCAGACCTGCCACGTCCTGATGTGCTTCGCCACCCTGCGGATAAGCCGGAGAAAGGCACCTCACCCCGGCTCGCGCCGCGAGGACACTTTCCAGAAGCGTCACTGCGATGCTGATGGAAGGAGGCACGAGCACAGCCGTCAGCGTGCCGAACAGCTCCCGGTCGATCACGACACCGGCTTCAGCGAGCAGCCCGCAGGTGACGTCGACCTGGTTCCAGGCCGCCAAGGACTCACGCAAGGAGACGTCCTTGGAGTAGGGAAGGTTGTATCCGATGGCACCGCCTTCGAATGAGGTTATGCCTGAGGCCAAAGCCACCGCGAAAAGGTCACGCGCGTCCGGAGATCCGTGGCGAACCTCAAGCGGCACGGGGGACGCCGCCACCAGCTCGCGGCCGCGCTGCCAGCCGTGAGCGACCAGTGGGTAGCCATTGAGGTCGCCTGGATGCTCGCAGAGCGTGCGCGCGGCCCGGTCGAACTGCTTGAGTCGGGTGTGCGAGTCGATGGTCAGCGACAGCATGCCCGGACCGGCGCCTGCCAGGACGCGCAGCAATTCGAGCATCGCCTCATGCCCGCCGACACCGCACCGTGGCTGCACCACCGGGCGACCGTTCGCGGCTGAGTCGCGCAGCACGCGCACTGCCGCAGGGGATCGGCGCAAGTGGCTCACCGTCTCCGCCCAGGTGGGTAGGCAAGCGGCGATCGGCGGCGCCAGCCCGTCGAGACCTCCGAAGTCAGGCACTGCGTACCCTGACCGGGGTGCCGGCCTGCAGGGTGTCCAGAAGGGGCAGCAGCTCGGAGATGTCATCTGCGATGTGGTCGACACCCTGGCGCAGAAGGCGATCGCGTAAATCTGGCCCCTTGTGGCTACCCACCGAGAGATTTCCTCCGACGATGACCGGACAGCTGATGGCGCCGCTCAGCTTGAGGTCGAGCAGACCTTCAAGGTCCTGCATGGCGTGGCCGTTCAGGCTGCCGATCAACACGGCCTCGGCCTCCGGATGCCGACCGCAGGCGGCGGCGAAGTCCGCCAATGCGGTGCACACCCCCAGATTCATCACTGTGAACCCGCTTGCGCGAAGGTGATGGGCGATCAGCTGGTTGGCAACGGCATGCGCGTCGCTCTCGGCGACTCCGAGGATGACCAGGCGTTGCATTTCGATTCTCCCTTGCTCGTGTCAGTCGTCAAATGCGGCGAAGACATCCCGGTGATTCACTTCTGCCAGGCGATCGCGGTTGAACACGTCCGGATCGGCTGCCGATAAGGAGGCGAAGACGGTGTCGATGGCTGCCACCAGGCCCCACACGTGGCGGTACTCGGGCCAGCCGGCGTGCCCGGCCCGAACGTCGTCTTCTCGAGCGAAGATGTAGTTC
Source organism: Jatrophihabitans sp. (assembly GCA_036399055.1). Taxonomy (NCBI): domain Bacteria; kingdom Bacillati; phylum Actinomycetota; class Actinomycetes; order Jatrophihabitantales; family Jatrophihabitantaceae; genus Jatrophihabitans; species Jatrophihabitans sp. Next base: position 128,238 of record DASWNX010000004.1, on the reverse strand, counting down.
GCCCAGTCGCGCGTCATGGGCCTGCGGTGATGGAAGTCGTGAACGACGGTGTCGCCGGTCAAGACCAGATATCGGCTGGGGAAATGAATGAACGTCATCCGCGCGCACCACCTGATCCAACTTCTCAGCGTGGCCGGGCCGGCGCCGCTGGCCGAAGGGGCGGCCTCGCCGACGAAGATCGCGTTGGTCAAGCTCGCGAAGTAGTTCCGACCGCAGCGTTGTCCCTCATGCAGCCCCGCTGGGGGGAAGGTGTGCTTGACGCAAAGGCGCAGCGTGTTACTGATCTGGTAGAGGACCGTCAGGGGAATCAGCCACGCGACGACAAGGAAGACCCATCCGCCTTCGACGAGCGAGCAGATCACTCCCGCCGCAGTCATCGAGCCGAGGGTGACCACTCGCTCAAGGGAAGACGCGGCGTGGAAGTAGGACAGGACCCGGGCTCGCAGAAAGGCCAGATGAAACTTCGGCGAGACGATCTTTCCCAGCATGCGGGCCCACATGTCCCGTCGGCACATCCCGGGAGTGAGTTCCAGACTGACCAAGAAGGCCTGGACGGTCGGGTCGCGAAGCGTCATGTGATGGCGCGCGTGATGATCTGCCACATGCTCGCTCCGGTAGCGCTCGAAGTGTTGGACCATCAGCAGGGCTGCCACCATCCGGCCGACGGCGGCGTCGAGCCGACTCTTGGCCCACATGTTCCGGTGAGCGCACTGATGGAACACCATCATGCGCAGATTCCGCATGCCGTGCAACGTGATCGCCCAACCGGGGAGGATCAGCAGCAGCGCCCAGCCACCACGGCCCAGGGCATAGCCGCTGACCAGGAGGCCCGTCAGCGTGGACGCCAGCGCGGCTGACAGATGCGCCGTCGGAGTCAGCGGCAGCCGGCGTTGGCCGGCCTCGGGTTTTCCGGTCAACATCGTCAGGGGCAACTGACATGGCCTAGGGAGGCGGCTCATCGAGGCTCTGACGTCATCGTGGGCGACAGTGGTGGCCGATGACGGCCACCCCCGCCCATCTCCGGTGGAGCTGTGGGACCGCCTGCTGCTGCCCAGGTCGCCGAGTCGCTGGTCAGGGCCCATCGGTGACCCCCTGCCGGCTTGCCGCGAACCTGAGCACCTCGTCTATGACGGTGTCGAGTTCTTCGACGGTCGTGGCTGGATTGAGAAGCATCATCTTCAGGAACACCGGAGAAGCGCCGTTCTCCTGTGGAACGCTGGTGCGGGCGAGCAGCGCTTTGCCACTGGTCATGAGCTCCCGCCGTAGCTTGCCGTTGAAGTCATCGGCGTCGACCCCCGGTGGCGGCGTGAAGCGAAAGACCACCGTGCTCAGGGGTGGTCGCGACGCCAGCTCTACTCCCGGCGCTTCATCCAGACGGCTCGCGGCATGTCGAGCGAGGAAATGGCATTCATCGACCATGGCGGCCATCCCATCGCGGCCAAGGGCCTGCATGGTGGTGGCGATCTTCAAAGCGTTGACACGGCGGGTCGCTTGGACGGAGGTGCTGTAACGCCCTACGAATCCCGCCGCCTTGTCGTCCCCGGCGTTGAGGGTCGTCGACGCCTGGTCCATCGCGTCCAGCGTCCGCGCGTCACGGACCAGGAAGACCGCCGAGGAGGCCGGCGTCCATCCGAACTTGTGCAGGTCAAGGGTGACCGAGTCTGCCTGCGCGATTCCCTCGAGCATGCCCCTGAGGTCATCGGAGAACAGCGCGCCGCCGCCATAGGCGGCGTCGGCGTGCAACCACACTCCATGTTTGCGGGCCACTTCAGCCAATGCGGGAAGGTCATCCACCCAGCCCAGGTCGGTGGCTCCCGCGCAGGCGATCACCATGACCGGCAGCTGATCTTCGGGCAACTCGGCGAGCATCCTGTCGACGCCGCTGGGAATGAGTCGCCCCACCGTGTCGGTGGGCGCCCGCAGGATGTGCTGCTCGCCGATGCCGGTGATGCCCACCCCGCGACCGATCGAGAAGTGGGTGGCCGGAGAGCAGAGCACGACAGGCCGCTTCTTCAGCGTCGCCAGCCCGTCCTGGAATGCTGTCAGACCCAACTGGGCTCGCAGGGTGTTGTCGCGAGCGACCAGGACTGCCATCAAGTTGGAGATGCTTCCGCCTGCGGTGATGGTGCCGCCGGCCTGGTCGGAGTAACCCACCACAGCGGCGAGCTCCTCGATGACCCACCTGTCCAGCTCAAGAGCGAATGGGCCCGATTCCCAGGCGTGAAGCGACTGGTTCAGCGCAGCGACGACCAGCTCAGCGGCTACCGCCACCGGCGCGGGTGGGCATTGCATGCGTGCCAGCGCGGCGGGGTGGCTCAAGTCCACCGACCACTGCGCATAGGCCCGGATCATGTCGGTGAACGGCGTGCGCGCGTCCGCGTCAGAGGGAAGCAGGCACGACGGTAAAGCGGCTGCCGCAGCGGTTCTCGCCGCGACCGGACCGCCTGGGGCGACCGGCCCTGTTCGCCGCATCGCGACGTCCTGCAGAACGTCGATCGCAGCGTTGACCAGTCCGCGAAGCTCCTCCAAGCCGGTCACGGTGCCGACCGGTTGAAATGAGGCGGTCTTCGTGGAGACGACTGTCATCCCTGGCTCCTGTGTGGTCGATTGTTCGGCGCAGGCCCGTCGTTTGTCAGGCACGCACAGTGAAGTGCCCGCCGCACTTGGTCGAGGCCTCATCCGCTCTTGGCTCGGCCTGAGCGGTCGCGGGGCCTCAAGAGACGATGAAGAGCGTCCGAAGAGCGTCGCCCGCGTGGTGAGTGGGCCGCATCAGCCGCCGGCGACGCGGCCGTGTGCCGGGGTTGGCGGACAGGTGATCACCCATCGGCCAATGAGGGGTGAGCGTTTGAGCAAGCTCACATCCTGCCGATCGCGGTGGCGCCAACAGGCAAGCCCCGCCTGTCCTCACGCAGAGGAACGTGAGCTCGGTGATCTCATCCACGCCCTGATCCGGTGCAGTGGCTGAGGCCTCACATCTTGTGCCAGCGCGGCTGCGCCATCACGGCGCGAGGAGGCCAGGACTGCCAGTTCGGTGAGCGCCATGGCCTGGCCGTGCCGGTCCTCACACGCTGCGAATCCGGCGACGGCCGCTTGCAGCGCGGTCTCGGCAGTCTCGAAGTCCCGCCTGGCGAGAGCGAGGACCCCCCAGGCGTACTCGACCGCCGCCATGCCGATCGGATTGGCGGCACGCTCGGCTGCCAGCCGTCCGACGGCGACGGCCGCCCGGCCATGCTCGAACTGGCGGCTGTAGGTGAACAGCGACGCCAGTGTCACCGACAGATGCCAGCACAGCTCATCGTCGCCATGTGAATAGGCCGATCGCACGCAGCCGAGCAACGCGGCTCCCTCAGCATTGAGCCATCCCAGCGGGTCGGTCTGGACCGCCGAGGGAGACGGCTCGGAAGCCTTCCACCGAGCGGTCAGACCGTGTGCCACGATCCGATCACTGCCATACACCTCTCGGTGGGCGCGCTCGGCCAAAGTCAGCCAGGCGCTGTGCAGGCGGCCCAGGGCGGCGCGGCGCGAGGCAGGAGGGACTTCGGTCAGCAGCAGTCGCTTGGCGTGCAGTCGAACCAACGTTGCCAGGCCAAACTGCCCATCCCCCGCGGACTGAAGTAGCCGCGCCTCTACCAATTCCCGCAGAGATCGCTGTGCCTCGTCGATGTCAGTGCCCAGCAGGGCCGCGGCGGTCCAGGTGGCGTAGGTGGGGGATTCGACCAGTGTCAGAAGACGGAACAGCAGTGCGCTCTGCGGATCCAGGTCCTGCTGGCTGTCGCTGATGACGGCACTCAGATCCATCGCGCCATGGGACAGCTCCTGAAGGGGGTCACCCTCCTGGCTCAGCCGATTCGCCAGTTGCGTGAGCGACCATTGTGGGTGGGCGACCAAGCGCGCGGCGGCGATGCGTAGCGCCAGGGGGAGGTTGTCGCAGTACTGGACGATGTCTTCGGCTGCTTGCCTCTCGGCTTCGACTCGCCCGGCGCCCACGGCGCAGCGTAGGAACTCCAGGGCCTCGTCATCGCTGAACACGGTCAGCTCGACACGGCATGCTCCAGCCAAGGTGAGCAGACGCCGTCGGCTGGTGATGATCACCGCGCAGGTCGAGCTGCTGGGCAGCAGACTGGACACCTGCTCCTCGTTCACGACATCGTCGAGGACGAGGAGGATGTGCTTTCGGGCCAGCTGGCTGCGCAACAGTCCGGCGCTCTGCTGCCGATCCTCAGGTATGAGGCTTCTGTCCACGCCCAAAGAGCAGAGCAATCGGATACGGGCCTCCTCAGGCGTGCTGCCTCGCAAGCTGGCATAGAGCTGGCCGTCGACGAACCGCGGCGCGCACGCGTGTGCGGCGTGAATCGCCAACGCCGACTTGCCGACCCCTGCTGGACCGCTGATTGACAGCACTGGCAGGGCCGGCCCGTTGCGGGCACTGCTGGCTAGGTGATGGGCGATCATCTGCAGCTCGTTCCTGCGGCCCACGAAGTTCCCGACATCGGCCGGCAGCAGGCGCGGGACTGCTTGGGCCACCGGCGCCGCTCGAGGGCCAGGCGAGCCGGGCGCGCCTGCTGACCTGTCTTCACCGTTGAGGATCGTGTGCTCAAGGTCGGCGAGGCGCTTGCTCGGCTCGATGCCCAGATGACCGACGAATCGGGTACGGGCGCGGCGGTAGACCTCAAGAGCCTCGGCCTGCCGGCCGCTGCGGTGCAGCGCCAGCATGAGAAGCCGGTGCGGCTCTTCTGAGAATGGGTTCGTCGCTGCCATCTCACGCAGTCCCGCCACGGCTTGGACATGGCTGCCTAGCTCGATCTCGAGCCTGGCGCTCTCCAGTTGCGCCGCGCGGTGGCGTTCGGTGAGATTGAGCGCGTATCGGCGTATGACTTCGCTGTCGAGGTCAGCCAGCGGCTCTCCCCGCCACAGCCCCAATGCCATCCGCAGCTTGGCGAGCCCTTCTTCCAGCTCACCTTCGCGGGTGCGTGCTGAGGCCTGTGTCAGGAGCCGCTCGAAGCACGCCAGGTCCAGGTCATCGTGGGACACGTGCAAGAGATAGCCGGGGTCACGGGTCTCAATCGCCTCCGGATGCCCAGCCCTGCCGAGCAGCCTCCGCAACGACGAGACACATGTCTGGATCTGCGCCCGAGCAGTCGGGGGCGACGCTGGGCCCCACACCGCGTCAGCCAGCTGATCAACCGAGCTGACGCGGTTGGCGTTGAGCGCGAGCACTGCCAGCACCACGCGCTGACGGTGGCCACCGAGATGTATTCGCTGCCCTTCTGCCACCAGGTCGAGCGGTCCAAGAACCTTCAATTCCATGGAGGTTCCCCTTTTGATATCTCGCCGTTGAGAGGCTCGCGCCTAGAAGGAGCCCTACACCGGCCTGGGAGCTTGCTCGCGTTGAGAAGGCCCGCTGGCCTCGACCGGGGGCAGCGGGCTAGCGGATTGCACACGGACGATGCCCGCGAGGATGGCGACAGCTCCGAGGATCTGCATCCCGGCGAGTGACTGTCCCAGCCAGATCCAAGCCAGCGCCGCGGCGAACACCGGTTCCAGTGAGATGCTCAACGCGCCCGTCTCAGGCCCCAGCCGTGCCGTCCCCCACGCGAACAACAGAAACGGCGCGAAGGTGCCAAGCACCCCCACGACAAGAACCTCCGGTAACAGGTCAGTGCGGCTGGCAAGGCTGGGCACTCCTTGGACCGCCTGGATCAGCGCCCAACAGGCGGCGGAGACACCGAATGCCACGGCGTTGGCCCGAACGCTGCCGTAGATCCGGCATGTTCGCGCTCCTAGCAAGGAGAAAGCAGCGACGCCAGCCGCTGTGGTGATTCCGAAGATCACGCCCAGTGCGTCTATGTCGCCAAGGGGCGTCGTGGGCAACTGGACGACGAAGATCACGCCCGCCAAGGAGAGCGCCAGACCACCGGCGACACGGACGGACAGCATGCGGCGCGTGGTGAGAAGGACCCACATGACGACGAACGCCGGCGCCAAGTTCTGCAACACGATGGCCACAGCCACGGGCAGATGGTCGATGGCAAAGAACAACGAGGCGTTAGCCACGCCGATCGCCAGCCCGAAGCAGACCAACCATGGCCACTCGGCCGTGACCTTGGGAGAGGCTCGGCCTGACCTGGCCCGGGTCATCCACAGCACGACCGCGCCCAAGCATGCCGCCGTGATGAAGGTGCGAAACTCCACCAGCTCCATCGGCGACACCCCCCGATCGAACAGATCGCTCGCCACGACCGCGCCTACGCTCCAGAGCAGAGCGGCCAGCGCCACAGCCATGAGCGCCGCTGGACGGCCGGTGCGCGGTGCGCCTACTCCTGGCATGGGCAGCATCTTCGCATGGCGCTAGGTAAACCGTCTAGATCCTTATGTTTACGGCAAATCGGGCAAATTAAAAGTGGTTTGGCGGCGGTTCGGCGGTGATCCTCAGTCAGGCTCAGCGGCATCCGGGCGGGCCGGCAGCGACTAGTGGTGGGGCCCGATCATGCGGAGGCCGATGATCGCCCCACTGGTTCTCCTATACGCTTCTGACCTCGATGTCTTATAGTGTGTCTGTCATCAGACAGCTCACAGGAGAGGAGGATGAGTCTCAACTGGTCGGGTGTGTCGGTGTGCGGAGATAACGCCGGTGGCACCCCCGCGCTGGCCGCGCGGTACCCATGAACAACCTGGCCGAGGACGCTCGATCTTCGGCGCACAAGCCCAACGAGGGAAGGTTGGGCAGGGGCCGGTTCGGGGGCAGTCGCTTCCGAACGGGCCCCTTCTGTGTTCGACAACCAGCTCATCGCGCTCGAGGCGAGCGCCCTTGACGCGAAAGGCATCCTCACCCCGCAGGCCGAGGCAGGCCCATCGGGTTGGGATAAGGGACGACCCCAGCGGCGGCCTCGGCCAGCGGCGCCAGCAGCTGCGCCAGCCGGCTCTGCTCGGCCGGACCGAGCGCGATCCAGGGCTGGGCGGCCAGCCGGTCGGTGCGGTTCTCCACGGCCCGGTGCGCGGCCTCTCCCCCGGCGGTGGGCCGGCCGTCGTCTGCCAGCAAGCCTCGTCGCACCAGCGCCCGGGCTGCGGCGTCCCACTCGCTGTCGGTCCAGCCACGGTTGGGTTGCAGCTGTTCGCGGCCGCCGTACAGCCCATCGCGCAGCACCAGCGCCTGGCAACCGTCCAACTCGGCGTCGACCAGCGCGATGACGTGCCCGTCGCCCCGGTGCTCGCGCAGCACCGTGGCGGCCTGCCACAACCGGGCCAGCGGATCGGTGGGGCGGGGCAAGGCGGCATTGGCCGCGCCGAGCACCCGGCCCTCGGTCACCGCTGCCCGGACCGCCGTCTCCAACAGGTCGGCGGCTGCCGCCCAGCGTTCCGGCTCGTCGGGCAGGACCGCCCGCAGCACGCCCACCGCGCCGTCGAGGCGAGCGGTGAGAGCCTGTTCCGGCGAGGCCCGCTGCCACACGTCGGGCACGGCACGGGCCACCATGGCCGGAGCGAAGGAGAAGAACGCGGCGGTGACCGGTGCGGCCGTCACCGCGCCGAGCGGAGCGGCTCGCCCGGCGAAGTAGCCACGCCAGTAGCCGCGCAGTCCGGCGCTCTCGAAGGCGGCTCGGGCCTGGGTCCCGAAATAGGTGACCGCGTGCAGTGGCTCGTACAGCTGCCACAGGTGTCGGATGTTCTCGCTAGACATAGCGTGATCCAAGCGCAGCGCCGGCCCGTTCCGCTACGCCAGCAGCCCCAGGCACTGCTCGGGACTCTCCACATGCGCGTTGTGGCCCAGGCCGGGCAGGGTCACCACCGGCACGCCCCACTGCCCGAGCTGGGCGTCGCTGTTCATCGGGTCGAACTCGCCGCGCGCCAGCGTGACCGCCGCCGGGGAGCGTGCCACCAGGCCGGCCATGTCCGGCGCTCCGACCCCGAAGGCGCGCGGGTCCAGCGCGAGGCGCCACCGGCCGTCCTCCCCCACCAGCCCGGCCGCCACCGCCGGGTCGTCGGCGCCCAGCAGGCCCGCCAGCCCCGACACCCGCAGGTGCCGGGTAGCCGCCTCCTCGCGGGAGGCGAACCACGTCACCGGCCGACGGGCCAGCGCCTGCGCCTTGTCGAGCTCCTCGTCGGTCCAGGCGACCTTGATCCCCAGCCCGGCGACCGCGGCCACCGGCGCCCCGGCGGCGGCCAGCGCGAGGCCGACCACCCCGCCCAGGGAATGCCCCAGCACGACGGTCTGGCCGCCGGATTCCACGAGCGGTCGCACCGCCGCGGCCAGAGCGTCGAACGTGTACTCCGGCAGCGGCGCCGAGCCACCGTGACCGGGCAGATCGGGCGCCAGCCACCGGCCCGGCCACCGGTCAGCCAGCATCGGTTGCCACGCGGCCCACACGTCGCCGGTCGCGCCGAGTCCGTGCAGCAGAAGCAGCAGCGGATCGCCGTCCCCGCCGCTGAGCACCCGAAGATCGTCATCCATAACGCGATTCTGTCATCCCGGGCAGCGGGGGCGGCTCCGTCCCGGAGCCGGCTCTCTCAGCCCTGCTTAGCCGGCGTGCCGGAGGTCGGTCAGCGACGGTCGCCAGTGCCGGCCGAGTCCTCCAATGCCGGGACTGGGCGAGTCGATCAAGGCCCGGAACGGCCCGGAACGGCCCGGAACGGTCTGATCCCGCATGACTCTGTTCATGGGGCGACGGAAAGTTTCACTGGACTTATTACGGACAAATGTGGAGTATGGGGCCATTCGACTCGATGGAAGGAACTTCGTGCCCCGAGAACGAGAAGGTCCTGAAGCCCGAGGATCGAGCCGCTTCCGACCCTCGCCCTCGGCGACATCGCCTTAACCGCCACACCGGGCGAAAGACGGTTCGGGCGCCCGCGCCCAGGTGGTCCGTAGGCAGGCCGACGGCAGGTGGCAGCGCCTCGTCGTCCAGCCTGAGTTCCGCCCGCCCACCAGCTGAGGACGACTCAGTTCTCACTGTTCGCACCGCGAACCACCGCACGTCCGCCGAACCTGACGAGTGACGCGGCGCGCGCCGCTTCCGACGACGCCTTCCAGCTAGGGCTCAAGTGATGCGCCGAACGCCCACGCCGTCGTCCGCGTCCACAGTCGGCGGGATTCACCGGGCAGTCCGTACCCGCGATCGCGCGCACCCGTGCGTCCCGGTCGCGGTGAAGCGCTCATCCGACCGACTTTCGAGGAGACCGGAATGTCGAACCTCGTCATGGTGATGCCTTACCAGGCCTACATCGCCAAGGCCCATCAAGAAGGGTTCCGCATCAGTGCCATCTGGGACCGGGCGGTGGCCGACCGGCTCTACGGCTCGCAGGCCGGCGCGTACCTGGCGGAGGTCCAGGCGCAGGTGGAGGAATTCCGGCTGGTGGACTTCACCGACCGCACGGCGTACGCGGAGGCGATCCGCGCGGCTGTGCGGGAGTTCAACGCCGATTACGTCTGGCACCTCGGTAGCGAGGACTCGATGGCGACGGCGTACCAGACGGCCGCCGAGCTGGGTCGGGCGGTCAACCCGCCCGAGGCGGTGACGCTGGTCAACGACAAGCTGGCCATGCGCCGACTGCTGCGCGAGCGCGGCATCTCCACCGTCCGGTTCGCCGAGGCCGGGCACTGGAGCGAGGTGGCCGGGTTACTGGCTGATTTCGAGCTGCCGGTGGTCCTCAAGCCGACCACCCTGGCCGGCAGCCGGGGGACCTACCTGCTCACCGATCCGGCGGACCTGCCGGCCTGGGGCCAGTCCCTGGCCGGCTACCAGTACGACGGGCCGCTGCTGGTCGAGGAGTACCTGCGGGGGCCGGAGTTCAGCGTGGAAACGCTGACCGTTGACGGGGTCCACCACGTCATCGGGGTCACCCGCAAACTGCTGGGGCCGCTGCCGCATTTCGTGGAGATGGGACATCTGTTTCCCGAGCCCGACAGCGACCAGACCCGGCAGGTGGCCGCCCTGGCGGTGACTCTGCTGGACGCGGCGGGTTACCGGTGCGGCCCGGCGCACACCGAAGTGATCGTCACCGCCGACGGCCCGCGGATCGTGGAGTCACAGGCCCGCCTGGGCGGGGACAAGATCCCGGTGATCATTGAGCTGGCCACCGGAATCGATGTCAAGCAGGAGGTGTTCGCAGCGCTGGCTGGTCGGGCCCCAGCAGCGCCGCGGTCACGTTCGGTCGGGCACATCGCCTTTCTCGACCTGCCGCTGGGCGTCCTGCGCGCGGTGCGCGGTCTGGAGGCCGTGCGGGAACTGGACTTCGTGGACTCGGTCAGCTTCCCGTTCAAGGTGGGCCAGACGATTGCGCAGACGGTCAACTCCAAGACCCGCCACGGGTTCGTCATTCTCACCGGGGCCGACGCCGCGCAGGCGCTCGAGCGCGCGGACCGGGTGCGCTCGATGATCACTGTCGAGGTTGAGGCCCCCGCTCTGGCCGGGCAGGTGGTCACCCCGTGAACTTCATGGCGCTTCCGCGCAACGTCCGGGTCCGGATGGCGGTGATGTTCATCCAGCGGCTCACCGATTCCATGATCGGCATCTTCATCGCGATCTATCTGGCCGAGCGTCTCGGCGCCGCGATCACCGGCGCGCTGGTGCTGTTGCTGGCCGTCCTGGCCATCGCGGCCATGCTCGTCGGGGGCCATCTGTCTGACACCTGGGGCCGTCGGCCCGTGTTGATCGTGGGCGAGCTGGCGGCGTTCGCCTTCTTCGGATTGATGGCGCTGGCGCACGTGGCCGGCTGGGGAGCGCTGGCGGTGTATGTCAGCTACGGCCTGGTCAAGTTCAGCACCAGCATGGCCATGCCGGCCAACGATTCGATGATCGTCGACGTGACGACCACGGAGAACCGCAAGTTCGTCTACACAGTCAACTACTGGGCGGTGAACCTGGCGCTGGCCATCGGGGCCATGCTCGGTGGCTTCCTCTACCGGTCGCACTTCGGCCTGCTGCTGGTGATCGCGGCGGCGGGCATGGCCGGCTCCCTGCTCGCCACCGTGCTTCTCATCTCCGAGACCCGGCCCCGGCCGGCGGCGGGGGCGCCCGCCGCGCCGAGCAGGCCGAACGGGCTCAGCCAGATGATCGACGGATACCGGCTGGTCTTCGTCGACCGGGTGTTCGCCCGGTTGTTGCTCGCGGCCACCCTGGGCATGACCCTCGAACTCCAGATGAACAACTACGTCGGCATCCGACTGGCCGGCGACATGCCTACCCAGTCCCTGTTCGGCTTCGACAACATCGACGGCCCTCGGATGCTCGGTTTGCTCAAGGCCGAGAACACCATCCTGGTCATCGTCCTGGCGCTGTTCTCCCAGGTCCTGCTGCGCCGGGTCTCCGACCGGCCCCGGCTCTACGTCGGAATCACGATGTACACCGCCGGGTTCGCGGTGCTGGCCGTGACCAACTCGGCGTGGGTGCTGCTGCTGGCCTGTCTCGTGCTGACCCTTGGCGAGTTGCTGAACGTGCCGATCAAGCAGTCGATCCTGGCCGAACTGGTTCCCGAGCAGGGGCGTACCCGCTACATGGCCGCATACAACCTCAACATCCGCCTCGCCCAGTCGCTGGCAGCGGTGACCATCTCGCTGGGTGCGATCGTGAGTTCCTGGGGGATCGCCGCCCTCTACGTGCTGATGGGCGTCGTCATCATCGTTCAATACCGCGCCGTTCTCGGTCATCTCCAGGCCCGCCAGGCGGCCGACATCCCCGCTCCTGCCTGATCGAGGCAGAGCCCGACCCGGCGAAGGAGCCGATCATCGTGCCGAACACCGCAGCCCGGGCCACCGAGGCCTACCTCAACGAATGCGCCCAGCCAGGAAGCCGTTTGCGTCATCTGATGACCGAGGTGGACGTGTCCGTCGACTGGCTCAAGTCGTGGCGGGTGGCGGCCCGGCCCCTGATCGCCGACGAGGCGGAGCTGAGGGCCTTCGGTGACGACCTGGCCGCCGTCTTCGGCCTGCTCACCGAGCTGCCGGCCCGCTGCTTCGACGGTGACCTGGGCCGGTTCTGCGAGTTCTTGGGTATCGACGAGCGGCGCGCCGCGCTGATGCGGCGACTGGGGGACGCGCCGCCACCGATGTACGGCCGCTCGGACATGTACCACGACGGCGCCGCCTACCGGCTCCTGGAGTTCAACGTCGGCAGTCCCGTCGGCGGGATGGAGATGGCCGAGCTCCTCGGCTCGGCGATGTTGCGAGTGCCGGCATTCGCGCAGTTCGCGGCCGAGCACGGGCTGCGCCAGCACGACACCGGCGCGGACATCGCCCTCACCCTGCGCGAGGCGGCCAAGCCGGTCGCGGTCGACGATCCGGTGGTGGCCATCCTGGAGGCGCCGGGCGGGTTGACGGCCTACGGCCACCGGCGTCAGGCCCTGGCCGACCAGCTGATGGGGCATGGCTTGACCAGCCGGGTCGGCGAACTCAGCGATCTCGAATTCGTCCGCGGGAAGCCGCATCTCGACGGAACGCCGATCGATCTGATCCTGCGCTACTTCGGCCTGGAGGAGATGCTCGCCCATCCCGAGGGCGAGGCCCTGCTGGAACCGGTGTTCCGGGCCCATCAGGACGGCGCCGTGGTGCTGTGGACGCCGTTCTCGAGCAACCCCTTCGGCAACAAGGGCACGCTGGCGCTGTTGTCCGAGCGGGCCGCCGACGCGGCCACGTTCACCCCCGCGGAACGGAGCCTGATCGAGCGGCTGGTGCCGTGGAGTCGTGTGCTGGGCCGGCCGGGAACCGCGGTCGACCGTCGGCTGATCGAGGAGTGCCGGGAGCGCCGGGAGGAACTCGTGCTTAAGCCCACCGGCCTTTCCGGCGGTCAGGGAGTGGTGGTCGGCCGCTATGCGGACCCGCGCCGCTGGCGAGAGGTGATCGAGGCCGGCGCCGCCACCGGCGCCCTGGTCCAGCAGGAGGTCCGGCCCAACGAGGAGGGGGTGATCGACCCGCAGACCGGTGAACGGCAGGACTGGCGCATCCTCTGGGGGGCCTTCGTGACCCCGAACGGTCTCGCCGGCGGCTTAGGGCGGATGGTGCCGCCCGGTGGCGACGGCGTGATCTCGAACAGCGCCGACCCGAACACCCGCAGCACCTGCGTTTTCCTGCGCTGACCGGATCAGGCCACTGGCGAAGGAGATCGCCGGGTACATCGACCCTTCCGGTCCCGCGATGTAGCGCGAATACCCCCTTGATGGCCGACCGGCACATGCTTCGCGGCAGACGTCGCCGACCACCATGGTCGGCGATGTGAGGTGGGGGGCGCATGCCTGCCATCGCGGCGCTCGCCGACGCCTTGACCGAGTCTGCGAGCTGCTGACACACACGCTTGCGTCTGTCGAGAGAGATCTCACCGAAGGACAAGGACCATGACCAGACTCGTCGACCTGACCCACGGCTTCTACGACGGAATGCCGTCGTATCCCGCGGACTGGTTCCCGAAATTCGTCAGCGAGCGTTCCATGACGCCGGAGACCGACCCGTACGGCACCAAGCGCACGTTCTCCTACTTGCACGTGTTCCCGCATAACGGCACTCACATGGAATACCGGCTGCACTTCTTTCCCGGCGCCGAGGGCATCGACGAGGTTCCCCTCGACACCCTGGTGGGTCGGGCCTGCGTCGCCGACCTGTCTCACAAGTTCGACCTCGAGCCGGTGACCGGTGATGATCTCGAGGCGGCTCTGCGGCCGGTCTGGGAGCCGGGTGACCGGCTGCTGGTGCGCACGGACTACCTGCGGCACAACTGGGGCCAGCCCGACTACTGGGACCGCCCGCCCTACCTGACGCCCTCGGCGGCAGACTGGGCGATCGACAACCGCGCCAGCCTGTTCGGGTTGGACTGCCTCACCGAACGCCCCGGGGACGCCGAGTCGCCGGTGCATCACCGGCTGCTGGCCGCCGGGATCCCGCTGCTGGAGTACGTGGCCAACCTGCATGAGCTGAGCCGCCAGGTGGTGCAGTTGATGGCCCTGCCGATGAAGGTCGCCGGAGCCGAGGCCGCGCCCACCCGGGTCCTGGCGATGGAGGAGACCGGTGGAGCCTGACCCGTCCGCGGCGGCCGGCCCGCGGCATCAGGTCGCGCTGGCCCCCGCGCCTGAGGACAGCGCGATCCCCGATGCCCTGCGACAGCTCCTGGAACTGATCGGCTCGCCGCTGGCCCAGCTGCGAGCCGGTGACACGGTCCTGATCAAACCCAACCTGTTCCAGACCCGGCCTGGCTTCCACGTCAACACCACCCTGCTGGCCGCCATCGCCAGGACAGTGGCCGAGCATGGCGGGCGCCCGGTGATCGCCGAGCGCACCCACGCGATCTACGAGCTGCTGGGCGAGCACGAGGCCGCCCGGTACGCCCGGGTGGTGAGCTTCGACGACCTGCCGCTGCGGATCACCAGCATTGCGGAGGCGACCTCGCTGCGGGTGCCGATCGCGGTGCCGGAGCTCATCCTCGACTGCGACTACTTCATCGGGGTGCCCCAGTTGCGCACGCATGCCAGCGTCATCTACTCCAACGCGATGAAGAATCTGGTCGGGCTGCTGCCCGGGTACACCACCCGGATCGTGCACATGGCCGGCGTCGACGAGTCGACGGTCGACCTCAACCTGATGCGACCGCAGGACCTGGTGATCTGCGACGGGACGACCGTGATCGAGGGCAACTACCCGATGGACGGGCAGGCGCGCGCGGTGGGTTTCCTGGCCGCGAGCCGCAACGCGGTCGCCCTCGACGTCGCGGTCGGCGACCTGGCCGGATTCGACCCCCGGGAGGTGGCCTACCTGCGCGACGCGCATGCCCGCGGGATGGGACCGATCGATCTGGCCGACATCGAGATGCTGGGAACGGCCCCGCAAGAGCTGGCTTTCGACATGGTCAAGGCCCCGGTCCAGATCCGCTCGCCCAGGGTGGGGATCCACGTGTACGCCGAGCACGCCTGCCGGGCCTGCAGCCGGTTCCTGGCCGGGGCGCTGCACGCGCTGGCCGAGGAGATGCTGGCCTGGGACGGGGAGATGACGATCCTGTGCGGACCGCAGATCGAGACGCCGACGTTGCGTGGCGCTGTCGTCCTGGTCGGCAACTGCCTGTACGAGAATCGAGAACTCGGCATCTACATCGAGGGTTGCCCGCCGCGGGCGATCCAGAAGGCCGCCTTCAGGTACGCGATGGGTCAGACCGTGAGCGCGCACGAACGGACCCAGTTCCGGGCGCCGAGCCTGGTGGGGGGCAGGGCGTGACCCATTGACGATCTCCTCGACCCTGCGTCCCGGTTCGCGGCTGTACCGGCATGTCCTGCCGCTGCAGCCGGTGCAGCCGGTGGCCGCGGCCGCCGCGCTGCGCCCGGCCGGTCGGGTCATGCTCAGTTCCGGGACCGGCGGCCGGGGACCGGTCACCCTTGCCGTGGGCGAGCTGGCCGTGCTGTCGCATCCGGGTGGCGCCGGCTCGGCGCCGCTGGCCGACGCCGTGGACTTCCTCGCCGGGCTGGAGCTGCAACCGGACAGTCCCGACTGGGAAGCGGCCTGGTACGGCGTTCTCGGCTACGACGCAGTGCGCGACATGGAGCGGCTGCCCAGCCGGCACCCCGCCGAACCGCTGCCGGTGTATGAGTTCTTCCTGCCCGAGGTGCTGGTGCGCTTCGAGGACGGGCACGCTCAGGTGATCGGCCGGGGGTCCTCACCGGCGGCGGCACGCGCCGCGGCCGGGCAGGTGGTGCGGATCCTCGACCGGCTCAGCGTGACAGCGCTGGGCGAGGTCAGCATCGGCGCGGGCCGGTTCAATCTCAGTTACGAGGAGTACGCCGACGCCGTCTGCCAGGCGCAGCAGCACATTCTTGACGGTGACGTCTTCCAGCTCGTGCTGTCGCTCAGCTGGACCGCGCCGGCCACCACGGACGCGCTGACCATCTACGACCGGCTGACGTCGATCAACCCGTCCCCGTATCACTTCTGGTACGCCGGTCCGCAGTTCGAGGTTGTCGGCGCCTCACCGGAGCCGTGCCTGACCCTGGGCGGCGGGACGGCCCTGATCCGCCCGTTGGCCGGGACCCGCCCACGCGGCCTAGACCGGCCGAGCGACCGGTTGATCGAGGCTGAATTGCGTTCCTCGGTCAAGGAACTGGCCGAGCACCGCATGCTGGTCGACCTGGCCCGCAACGACCTGGGGCGGGTCTGCCGGCCGGGAAGTGTGCGGGTGGACCGGCTGATGGAGGTGGAGCGTTACTCCCACGTCATGCACCTGACCTCGGATGTGCGCGGCCGCATCCTCGCGGGCAGCCGGACCGACGAGTTGATCCGGGCGACGTTCCCGGCAGGCACCATGACCGGCACTCCCAAGGTCCGGGCGATGGAGATCATCGACGATCTCGAGCCGAACCGCCGCTGGCTGTACTCCGGCGCCGTCGGCTCCTTCGGCCTGGCCCACGTGGACCTCTTCCTGACGATCCGCAGCCTCGTCCTGTGGAACGGGCTGATCCGCCTGCAGGCCGGCGGCGGAATCGTCCATGACTCACAGCCCTCCGACGAGTACGCCGAATGCCTGGCCAAACTCGGCTCCGCCGCGCGCGTCATCGGCGTGTCCGTAGCAGAAGAAGCAGCCGCATGATCTGCGTGATCGACAACTACGACTCGTTCGTCTACAACCTCGTGCAATACACGGGGGAACTGGGCGCCGAGCGCGTCGTGCACCGCAACGACGAGGTGACGGTGCAGCAGGTCGCCGACCTCGCGCCCGACCTGATCATCATCTCGCCGGGGCCGGGTGACCCGTTCGACGCGGGCATCTCGGTCGAGGTGGTGCGACAACTAGGTCCGCGGATACCGGTTTTCGGAGTCTGCCTGGGCCACCAGGCGATCGCCGCGGCGTTCGGGGGCCGAATCCGGCACGGGGCCGAGCCGATGCACGGCAAGTGCTCGACGATCACCCATGACGGAGAGGGCGTCTTCGACGGGGTGCCGCAGCTGATAACGGTGGCGCGGTACCACTCGCTGGTGGTCGAGGCCGAAGCCTTGCCGGCCGAGCTGGTCGCGACCGCCTGGACCGACACCGGCGAGATCATGGGCCTGCGGCACCGCACCCTGCCAATCGAGGGCGTCCAGTTCCACCCCGAATCGTTGTTCACCGAGCACGGCATGCAGATGGTCGGCAACGCGCTGCGCTGCCTGCAGAGCCGGGTCCGGGCAGAAGGGATCGTGACCGCGTGAGCGCGACTGTCACCGCACCGCAGGCCCCATCGACGGCCAGACTCGAGCGCGTCGTCCTCGACGGCGGACGGCACGTGCAGTGACCGAGGTGGCGCAGGATCCCGGCGAGCTGTCAGAGCGGCTGCTTGCCCGGATGCGGATGCTCGACGGCGTCGTCGTGGCCTTCTCCGGCGGGGTCGACTCCGCCCTGGTGCTTGCCGCGGCCCTGCGGGCGCTGCCTGCCGACCGGGTCCGGGCCGCGATCGCCGACTCCCCCAGCCTCGCCCGCACCGAGCTGGCGCTCGCCCGCGAGGTGGCCGGGGAGCTGGGCGTCGAGCTGATCGAGATCGGCACTGACGAGCTGGACGTGCCCGGCTACCGCAGCAACGCCGGAGACCGCTGCTACTTCTGCAAGCACACCGTCCTGACCGCCGTGTCCGCTGTGGCCGCCCGCCAGGGCATCCACCACGTGGCCACCGGCACCCACGCCGACGACCACCGGGCCGCACACCGGCCGGGGCTGCGGGCAGCCCAGGAGCTGAAGGTGATCGAGCCGCTGGCCGAGGCCGGCCTGGGAAAGCAGGAGATCCGCCTGCTGGCCAGGTCCTGGTCCCTGCGGGTGGCCGACAAACCAGCCATGCCCTGTCTGGCCTCACGGATCGCCGTCGGGGTACCGGTCTCGCTGACCCGGCTGAACCTGGTCGAGCGGGCCGAGGCGGCGCTGCGCGAACAGCTGACCGGAGCCGGTCTCACCCCCCGCGACCTGCGAGTCCGGTTACTGGGTCAGGGTTTCCGGGTAGAACTGGACCAGGCTGCGCACGATGCGCTCATGACCCGGCCGGCCCTGGTCGATCAGGTGCTGGTCCGTCTGCAGGAGCTGATCCGGACCGGTCCGGGGCAGCTGTCGACCTACCGGGCGCCGGCCACGTCCGGACCCTGACCGGCGCCGGATCACCAAGGCGCCGGATCACCAGCAGGCCTGGCGCGCGGGCCATCGAGCGTGCATCGGTCATGCTCGGCCGGTGGTCACCACGATCTGGGCGGCCGCGGTCTCGGCCAGACGCTGTGCCAGGTAGGGGTCATCGGCGGTGGCCAGGACGTGGCCGATCCGGTCCTCGTTCACCCGCAACGGCCGCACGCTCATTCCCGGGGCGAGGTAGACCACGGCTTCCTGCACGCCCGGAACCGCCCGGGCGATATCCAGACCGCTCACACTGTCCACGACGCCGGGATCTGCGCTCAGGTACCGGATCGCCGCTCCGGAGACGGGCCCGGTGACCGGGCCGACGGACTCGCCGAGGTATTGGCGGACCACGAGTTCCATGCTCGCCACACCGAGGCTGCGGTCCATCAACTCGGTGATCCGCCCACCGGCCGGGCGCGGGTTGATCTCGACCAGCTTCGGACCGTCGGCGGTGTACTTCAGCTCGACGTGGGCGATCCCCAGGTCGAAGTCCACGGCCCGGGCCGCGGCCACGGCGGCGCCGGCGAGGTCCTCCCGCACCCCCTCGGGCAGGACGGAGGGAAAGGTGTGGCCGAGCTCGACGAATCGGTTGCCTGCGCTGACAGTCTTGTCGGTCACCCCCAGGACGCTGTGCGAGCCGCCCTGGGCCAGTACCTCGACGCTGACCTCGAACCCGACCAGGCACTCCTCCACCAGGACCTCCGGACGCGTGGCCTGCCCGCGCCGGTTGGTGGGCCGGGCCACGATGGCGGAGAAGGCCATGCTCACCTCGTCCACCGTGGTGCAGCGCACCACGTGAACCCCGCTGGTCTCATCCGCGGCCTTGACCACGCAGGGCAGGCCGATCTCCTCGGCCGCCGCGGACGCCTCCGCGAGCGTGGTCACGACCTGGAAGGCCGGCCCGGGCACCCCCCGCTCCCGGCAGCGGCGCCGCTGGTCGACCTTGTTGCGGGCGATGCTGATCCCGTCCGGGTCCGGGCCGGGCAGGCCGAGCTGGCGAGCGGCCTGCGCGGCCGGCACGACTTCGTACTCCGCGACCGACAGCAGCGCGCTCAACGGCGCCTGCGCGTCGACCTCCTTGACTGCCTCCATCAGCGGGGCCAGTTCATGCGTCTGACAGGACACGAACTCGTCCACGCAGGTCCGCAGGACCTCGGTGCCACCGGCCGCCGCGTGGTACCGGTCCAGACCGCAGTTGAAGAAGACGACGTGCAGGCCCAGCTTGCGCGCGGCCCGCAACGCGTCGAAGCCGGAGCCGGAGAGGTTGGACTCGACGAATCCGATCCGTCTCATGAGTGAGACTCCTTTCGGTCAGTCGTAGTTCAAGCCACCGGAACGGGCACGCTTGATCTCGAAGAAGTGGGGGTTGCGCGCCAGGGCCAGGGCAGCGTCGAAGACCTCGACCGCCTCATCGCCGCGCGGGATCGCGTTCAGCACCGGACCGAAGAACCCGATCCCGTCGATGTGGATGGCCGGTGTGCCGAGGTCCTCACCGACCGGGTCGAGGGCCCGGCGGTGGCTGGCCCGCAGTTCCTCGTCGTAGTCGGTGCTGCCGGCCGCCGCGGCCAGCTCGGCCGGCAGCCCGACCTCGGCCAGCGCCTGGGGGATGACTTCGGTGTAATCCTTGTTGCCACCGTTGTGGATCCGGGTCCCCAGCGCCGTGTACAGCTCACGCAGCACACCGTCGCCGTGATCCTTGGCCGCCGCGACACAGACCCGCACCGGCCCCCAGGCCCGGTCGCAGAAGGCGCGATACCAGTCCTCGATCTCGCGGTGCTCGTTGAGGACTGACAGGCTCATCACCTGGAAGCTCAGGTCGATGTCACGCTTCTGCTCGACCTCGAGCATCCACCGGGAGGTGATCCAGGCGAAAGGACAGGCGGGGTCGAAGTAGAAGTCCACCTTCGGAATGGCGGACGCAGACAGAGACATGGTGATCTACTCCTTGGTCGGGACGGTGGGAAGGAGGGCGTTCAGCGAGTCGTAGCCGAGCCAGGGCGAGGAGGCGGTCAGGGTGCCGGAGTCGAGCAACTCGTGGGCCAACTCACTGGCCGTGGTGTAGGCGGCCCGGGCCAGAGCCGGGCCCACGGTGATCCGGCGGACTCCGGCGGCCTGCAGTTGCGCGACGCTGGCGCCACCGGCGGTGGTGACCACGCTGATCGGCAGCGGGGAACGCCTCACCAGGTCAGACAGGACCTGCAGGTCCGACAGGGCCGGGACGAACACGCAGTCGGCGCCGGCAGCGGCGAAGGCGTGGGCCCGGCGCAGCACTTCGGCCGGGCGCTCGGCCGGGTCGCCGATCCCGCGCATGTACACGTCGGTCCGGGCGTTGATCACCAGGTCGGGGACGCCGGCGGCGACCGCGGCATCCCGGGCGGCGGCGACCCGACCGGCGGCGACCGGCAGATCGAACAACCCGCTTCCACCCGGAGGGGCGTCCTCGATGTTGATCCCGACGACCCCGGCCTCCAGGACCGCGGTGACGGTCTGGCCCACCTGGGACTCATCCGCACCGAAGCCTGCCTCGATGTCCGCGCTGACGGGCACGTCGACCACCTCGGCGATGCGGCGCAGCAGCCGGAACAAGTCAGCCCGGGGCACCTGCTCGCCGTCGCGGTAGCCCAGGCTCCAGGCCAGGCCCGCGCTGGTGGTGGCCACGGCACGGGCGCCGGCCTGTGCGAACACGGCGGCGCTGGCCACGTCCCACGCGTTCGGCATCACCAGCACCCCGCTGGAATGCAGCTGGAGCAGCAGCTTCGCCCGGTCCTGCGGGCCGAGGCGACTCATGTGGTCCTCGTTTCGGTGTCCACGGTCTGCATCCAGCCGAAGGTGTCTGGCGCCTGGCCGTATTGGATGTCGGTCAATTCCTGTCGGAGCTGGGCCATCACCGGACCGGGACGGCCGTCCCCCACCGTCCACTCACGACTGTCGGAAAGCACCTCAACCACGGGCTGGACGACGGCGGCGGTCCCGGTCGCGAAAGCCTCGATGAAGCGTCCGTCCCGGCATCCCTGTTCCCACTCGTCAAGGGCCACCCGTTCTTCGCTCACCTGATACCCGGCACGCTCGGCCAATCGCAGGACGGAGTCGCGGGTGACGCCGGCCAGCAGCGTGCCGGTCAGCGGAGAGGTGATGATGCGGGGTCCGGCGTCGGTCCGCTCCACGAAGAACAGGTTCATCCCGCCGGACTCCTCGATGTGGCGGCGTTCGTGCGCGTCCAACCAGACCACCTGGTCACAGCCGCGCGCGAGCGCCTGCCGCTGGGCGATGTAGGCGCCGCCGTAATTGCCTCCGCACTTGATCTCCCCGGTGCCGCCGGGAGCGGCGCGCACGTACTCGGTGGAGGCCAGCAGCCGAAGCGGCTTGGGACCGGAGGAGAACGACGGGGTGCCGAGCACCGTGAACAGGAACTGCTCTGCCGACCGGTTACTCAGGTGAGTCTCCGAGGCGATCATGAACGGCCGCAGGTAGAGGCTGTGCCCGCGGGTGGACGGAACCCAGGCCTGGTCGACCCGCAGCAGCGCTCGCAGCGCCGCCACGAAGTCCACCTCCGGCAGGGTCGGCATCGCCATCCGAGTGGCCGAGCGGTTGAACCGGGCCGCGTGATCGTCCGGACGGAACAGGGCCCGCTGCCCGTCCGGTCGCCAGAACGCCCTCAGACCCTCGAAAATCGTCTGACCGTAGTGGAAGGCCATGGTCGCCGGGTGCAACGAGAACGATTCCAGCGGCCGGACCAGGGCGTCGTGCCAACCGCGATCAGGCTGCCATTGAATGGTCACCATGTGATCGCAGTACGTGGTGCCGAACCTCGGTTGTGCCAGCAGTTCAGAACGTCGTTCGGGCGAGACCGGCTGCGCGGGCTGCCAGGTGAACTCCAACCCGGTGACGGTCATGCGGACTCCTTGTGGACGAGGTCGAGGTCGAGGCGGCCCCGGGCCGATCGACCAGCCCCGCGCTGATTGGGGTATATCTTGCCGGATCGATCAGATCGGACAGGTCCGACTCCTCCCGATCGCAGCCCGACGGCGCACCCCCGTCCGGCGACGGCTCCCCCGATCACGGTCGCGCACCCGCCGGAACGGCAGGCTGGACGGCCTCCGGATCAGCGACCGGCAGCAGCTGGACGTGGTTGTGGGGCACAGTGACCTCTCTGGAAAAGAAGGAGACGCGGCCCGGACCGGCTCCGGGGCGCACCTCGATCAGGTGACCGAGTCGCTCGTGGCGAGGTTCTTGCCGGCGCGGTTGCTCAGGTACGTGGGCAGGTCGGCGTACTTCTGCCGCAGGAAGCGCTTGAGGGACTTTCCGGTCAGGCCGAGCGGGTAATCGCCGTCCTCGCCGGCTACCACCTCCACCATCGCCAAGGCCGGACGGCCCAGCGAGCGCAGCGCCGCATTGGCCGACACCAGGACCTTCTCGGGGTCGACGCCTCCGATCACCACCGCGATGGCGACGTTCTCCAGGCCGATGACCCCGGCCACGACAGTGCATTCCTCGACTTCGGGAACCTCGTTCAGCACGAGTTCCTCGGTTTGCACGGAGTAGAGCGGTCCCTCGACCGTGTGCACGACG
The DNA here is from genome assembly GCA_036399055.1 of Jatrophihabitans sp. Taxonomy (NCBI): domain Bacteria; kingdom Bacillati; phylum Actinomycetota; class Actinomycetes; order Jatrophihabitantales; family Jatrophihabitantaceae; genus Jatrophihabitans; species Jatrophihabitans sp. The sequence goes on along the minus strand of DASWNX010000004.1, from coordinate 105,580 downwards.
TCGGTCGCCCGGTCCACCTGGTAGAAGTTGCCTTCCTCGTCGCGGTAGGCCATGTCGCCGGTCAACCAGTAACCGGCCAGCATGCTGCGGTAGGTGGTGTCCGGGTTGCCCCAGTAGCCGGGGGTCCGCGACGGCGGCTGGGCGCCGAGGTACCCGACCTCGTAAGGCGCTGCGAGGGTCCCGTTCTCGCGGACGATCGCCACTTCGGCGAAGCCGACCGAGCGGCCGACGCAGCGGTCGTTGCGCTCGGTCTCCAGCGTGCGCGGCTTCATCAGCACGCCCCAGCCGAGTTCGGTGGTGCCCAGCCGGTCCAGGAAGGTCGAGGGCTCGCGTTCGGGGGACCGTCGCCTGAGCACATTCTTGATGTGCCGCTCGTGCACCGCGTCACCGATGGACACCCAGATGTTCACCGAGTCCAGGGCGTCCTGCGACGGCGGCAGCGCGGCCATCTCGGCGTAGGCGTGACCGAAGGCCATCACCATCGTCGGCTGGTGTTCGGCGATGGCCGTGGCCAGCTTCTGTCCGTTCACATCCCCCCAGGGCAGGAACGGCTGGCCGGCGAGCACGGCGTACGCGGTGAAGGAGATGCAGCCCTGATGTGACTGCGGCAGCGCCGTCATGATCAGGGCGTTCGGTTCCTCCTTGTAGTCCAGGGCCCGGAACTTCGGCCCGGCCATGATGGTGCGGTGGGTGTGGATGATGGGCTTCGGCAGGCCGGTGGTGCCGGAGGAGTGCATCAGGCCTACCGGATCGTCCGGGTGGTGCTGGAAACGGGCCTCCTCCGCAAGGGTGGCCGAGGCCGGGCCGGGCACCTCCTCCATGGTCCTCGTCCAACCCAGGGTCAGTTTCCCGAGGTCGGGAGCGATCCGATCGAGCCGCTCGGCGTCGGTGTAGAGGCCGATGGCGCCGGTGCGCTCGCACAGCGCGACCGCCGTCTCGCGCGGGGCCTTGCTGTTGATGAGCACGGCGATGGCGCCCAGCTGAGCGATCGCGGAATAGTGCACGAAATAGGCGATGGAGTCAGGCAGGAAGACGGCGATCCGGTCCCTCGGGCGGACTCCCTGCTCCCAGTACCAGGCCGACCAGCTCTCCACCAGATGGTGGAGGTCGCGCAGGCTGAACTCGGTGCGGGTCTCGCCGTCGATGTATGGGATCGGGACCAGTGACTTGATGAACGGCTCGTCCGGGAAAGGGTTCAGCGCCAGCAGCGCGGGAAGCAGGTTGCCTCCGCCGATGGTGGGGTCCGCAGCCACCTGAGCGCGCAGATCCGGCGGGAGAACGGTGTTGTGCGTCAGGATCATGTCATCGCTTTCTGATGTGGGCCGCAGAGTCGATCAGGGCACGAGCCGTGGCCGGGGCGGCGCGATCCACAGTGATCTCCTCGGGCCTGCGGCGCCGGCCAGGGCGGCGGCGTCAGGTGGACACCGCCGCCCGGACCGGCGATGGGCTACCGCCAGCATCACAACCGGAGCCATCGGCACTGCCTTTGTCAGGCATCCGTCGAACATCGGCACTCACCGGACAGCATCGGTTCGGCTGCGCCCCGGCGCTCGGGGTGACTACCCGTAGCGGACGTCGCTCAGCTGGAGTTCGGTGGCCACCTGGGTAAGCGCGTACTGCCGCAGCAGCTCGTGGAAGTGGTACCGCCCGGCCGCGCTCTGCCGGAGCAGGTGCACGTCGAACAATTCCTCCAGCAGCCGATCCGCTTCTGGCACAGAGATGTTCGCCAGGGCAGCGGCTGCGCCGGCGTCGAACTGCTCACCGGGGACATGGGCCAGGCCGAGGACGCACAGCAGGCGCCGCTGCTCCGGCGACAGGTGACGGTAGGAGGCGGCGAAGAGGGCGCTCAGGTCGCGCTCTCCCAGAGAGAACTCCCTCAGCCGTGTCCGATCGTCACGCAACCGCGCGATCAAGTCCGTGAGCGTCCATGCCGGACGGCTGTGGAAGCGGGAGGCGGCGATGCTGACCGCCAGCGGAAGCTTCGCGCAGAGCGCGACAACCTCGGCGACCGCCTTCGGCTGCCCACCTACCCGGCCGGCGCCGGCGATGCGGGTGAACAGCTCGACCGCGTCCGCCTCCGGCATCATGTCCAGCGAGCAGAACGTCGCTCCGTCCAGGCCGACCAGCCGCCGCCTGCTGGTGATGATCACTTGGGCCTTTCCGGTGCCGGGCAGCAACGGACGGATCTGCCGCACATCCAGGACGTCGTCCAGCACCACCAGAACCCCCCGCTCGGCGACCTCGGCCCGCCAACGGGCCGAGCGCTGCCGCGCGTCCACCGGGATCTCCTCCGGCCGCAGCCCGAAGTCCAACAGCAGCCGTTCCAGGGCGGCCTCCGGCTCCAGCGGCTCCTGGCCGGGGGTGTGACCCTGCATATCGATGAAGAGCTGGCCGCCGGGATAGTTCGGCGCCAACTGGTGGGCCAGCCGCAGGGCCAGCGTGGTCTTGCCCGCACCGGCCATTCCGTCGACAGCGACGATGCGCAGCGCGGTCTCCGCGGCCGGGCAGGGCACGGCGAGCGAGCGCAACTCTTCGGCCCGGCCGATGAAATGAGCTGTGTGGTACGGAAGGAAGGAACGGCCGCTGAGGGGCTTGCTGGGTGGGTGCACGACTTCCACCGGTCGCGGCCTCGCCGCCGGCGCGGAGGCGGCGGCATCCCGACGTCCGGCCAGGGCCGCCGGATCGTCCCGGAGGATCTGCTCGTACAGCCGGCGCAGTTCCAGGCTCGGCTCGACCCCCATCTCGGCCCGCAGCAGCCGACGGCCCTGCTCGTAGGCGGTCAGCGCGTCCGCCTTGCGGCCGCTGGCCAGCAGCGCAAGCATCAGCAGGCGCCGGGTTTCCTCCCGCAGCGGGTTCTGCGAGACCAGCACGCCCAGTTGCGGCACCAGCACCCCTCCCGGTTCACCGCTTCTCAGACGCAGTTCGAGCAGTTGCTCGGTCGCGCCCAGCCGCTTTTCCTCCAGGCTGGCAGCGATGATGTCGAGCACTGACCCGTTGAGCCCGGACAGCGCCGGGCCCTTCCACAGCGTCAGCCCCTGCTCAAGCAGGTTGATGGCCTGGGCGGATTGCTTTTCGGCAGCCGCAGCCGTGGCCTGGCCGACGAGGCTGACGAACCGGTGGGCGTCGACGTCCTGCGGGGGGACGTCGAGGCGGTAGCCCGGGCCGTCCTTCAGGATCATCGACTTGGCTGACCCGAAGCTGCGCCGCAGTCCGGAGACGGCGTTGTGCAGCTGCCTTCGGACCGTCGCCGGTGGCCGGTCGTCCCAGACCGCCTCGATCAACCGGTCCGCGGTGACCACGCGGTCGGGCTCGAGCAGGAGCACGACCAGTAGCTTCTGCTGCCGCAGCCCACCGATGTCCACCGGGCCGTCATGTTGAGCCCGAAGATTTCCGAGCAGCTCGAAATACACTTACACCCCTGACTCGACACGTACCCCGTGGTGGAACGACCGGCAGCTTCAGTCGGAGCGCTGGAACAGCGCGGATGTGGCAGGTCGCCGGTTAACGGGCTCGGCGAGCGAGCCCTGGACCAATATGCGTCGTCGTTAAATCGGCAGGCTCCCATAGGAGCTTACCGCTGTAACCCCGCAATTATTAACATCTGCGCCATATCGGCACAATAGGATAATTAGGTTTACACCTCCCCGTATCAACACTAAGGTCGCGTTATGCCGAGACCTGATATCACCGGCGTCGGACCGTCTACCGCAGACCTGGGCTTCGCCAGACTCGACCTGGACCGGGCCACCCGGACCGGAGACCCGGAAGTGGTGTTCGGCGCAGGCAAAACGCCGGAGCAGATCGTGGCATCGATGAGCCGACTGCACGAGGCGCATCCCGATCGGGCCATCCTCGCCACCCGCGTAGACGCCACCGGCCGCGAGCACTGCCGGCGCCACCTGCCCCAGGCCCACGTCGATGACCTGGCCCGGACCGTCGTCTTGGGCGAACCGCCCACCGGCCGCGGACGCGTCGCCGTGGTGTGCGCCGGGACGTCGGACCTGCCGGTGGCCCAGGAGTGCGCCACCACAGTGACCGTCTTCGGCGCGGAGGCCGACCTCATCGTCGACGTGGGGGTCGCCGGAATCCACCGGCTGCTGTCTCAGATCGAGCGGATCAGCACTGCCGATGCGATCGTCGCCGTTGCCGGCATGGAGGCGGCCCTGCCGTCCGTGCTGGGCGGGCTCTGCGGCGCCCCGCTGATCGCGGTCCCGACCAGCATCGGATACGGCTGGCACATGGAAGGGCTCACCGCCCTGCTGGCGATGCTCAACACCTGTGCCGCCGGCGTGGTCACGGTCAACCTCGACAACGGCTTCGGCGCGGGGGTCGCGGCCGCCCGCATCGCCCGTGCCTCACACCGGGCTCTGGCCACCGCCCCAGCAGGCTCATGAGCATCGCGTGGATCGACGCCGGCAACGGATGCGCCGGGGACATGCTGCTGGCGGCCCTGGTCGACGCCGGCGCGGACCTGGGCGCCATTCGCGCCGGCCTGTCACGGATTCCGTTGCAGGGTGTGCACCTGCAGGACAGCGTGGTGCGCCGGCACGGGCTGCGGGCGCGACACATGAGTGTGCAGGCGCCGGCCACCAGCCATGCCCGGCACCTGCCCGAGATCGTCGAGCAGATCACCGCCGGCGCGCTACCGGAGGCAGTCGAGCGCTTCGCGGTCGCGGTCTTCCAGCGGCTCGCCCACGCCGAGGCCCACGTTCACGGAGTCGACCCGGCGGAGGTGCACTTTCACGAGGTCGGGGCGCAGGACGCCGTCGTCGACGTGGTCGGCTGCGCGATCGCCCTGGACCTGTTGGGACTGCTGGACGCGACGGTGACGGTGTCCCCGATCGCAGTTGGCGGCGGCACGGTGACGGCCGAGCACGGCCGGCTGACCGTCCCGCCGCCGGCGGTGCTCGCCCTGCTGAGTGCGGCCCGGGCCCCGGTGGCCGCGCACCCGGCGGCCCGCGAGCTGTGCACCCCGACCGGCGCCGCCCTGCTGGTCACTCTGGCCGACGGGTACGGCCCGATGCCTGCCTGCACGCCGGTCACGGTCGGCATCGGGGCCGGGACGGCCGACCCGCCGGGGCACGCCAACATCGTGCGGGTCGTCATCGGGCAGTCCTCGTCGGCGACGCCGACCTGGGTGAGCACCGACCTGGTCACTCTCGAGACCACCGTCGACGACCTCGATCCACGGCTATGGCCGGACGTTCTCGCTGCCTTGCGCAAGGCGGGCGGGGCCGATGCCTGGTGCGCTCCGATCACCGCGCACAAGGGCCGGCCCGGCATGCTCCTGACCGTTCTGGTCGCGCCGGACCGGGTGGACGGCGTCTGCGCGGCGACCTTCGCGCACACCTCGACCCTTGGCGTGCGGCTCTACCCGGTCCAGCGGCGATCGCTGCACCGCGACAGCGTGAGCGTCCAGCACGACGGCGGGATCGTGCAGGTGAAGCGGGGATACCTGGACGGCGCCGTGGTCACGGTGCAACCGGAGTACGACGACGTGAAGGCGGTGGCCGAGTCCACCGGCCGGCCGCTACGCCAGATCATCGACGAGGTCCGCTCAGCGCTCACCCCTTCTGTGGCCGCCGATTCCGCTCGCAGCTGAGGGGTGGGGGCCAACCACGACCAGGCACAACCGGGTGACGGAGATCTGAAACCGTCAGTGCGGCTAGGGCGATTCGATGTACGTCAGCGTCACATCCCCGCCGAGCTCGCCGCTGAGCCGCACCGTTCCCGTCTCCACTCCGGAGACCAGCACGTTGCTGGTTGCGGGATTGATCGCCCAATAGGACACACTCACCGACGCGGTGGACTCGATCCGATCCTTTCGTAAGAACAACTCCTCGATGCGCTGGTCCACTGAGCCGCCTGCGCTCTTGACGTAGACGACGGCATCGAACTTCTTGCCGTCGACGGCCACGCGCAGTGCCTCGTGGAGCGCGCCCGATACGAATGCCGAGCGTTTCGCTCCGGCGGCCGTGGTATGGATGGCGATGAAGAATGCATCGATAGCGGTCACCAGCGCATTGACCGTGTCAGCGGTCACGGATGCCAACGAGACCTCGGCCGTCACCGAGTCTCGGGCGGCTGTCACCTCTGCGATCTCGGCCAGCAGGCCCTGGGTGGGCGCGCCGTTAGACGCGTCCTTTTGCTTGTTCAAAGCAGTGAGTCGTTCGGCCAACTCAGCCCGACGGGTCTCCCCGTCGATCCTGACCCGGTCCTGGCTCAGCTTGTATTGCGCGAGCAGATTTCGCCGTTGCCGAAGGTAGCGCTCGCGCTCGAGGAGACCGGCGGCAGGCACGAGACGGAAGTCGTCGATGTGGACGTCGCATTGATCAATGAGGGCACCGGAGATCGCGGCGACCGCAGCCGTGTCGTCGTCAGCGATAGACCGGCTGCTGAGCGTCTGGCGCGGCGCGAGCATGGAGAGCAAGCCCGGCAGGACGTACGCCGCCGCTGCTGCAAGCGTGATCCCGAAATCTGCGCCCTGCGCGACCGGCAGCAGGCTCTCGGCCGATTCGGTGAGGTGGGTCAGGCCCGCGTCGACCTCGACGTACGCGCCGTCCGCCGTCGCCAGGTCCTGATCCGACGTGACGAGGACGAGCGGTCTGAGGCCACTTCCCGACACTGCGTTCTTGATCTGGTCCGCAGCTTTGGAGGCTGCGCCGCGCAACGCGTGCCGTGCCAGATCGTTGCCACGGACCGCCTGGTCGCCTTCGATCTTGGCGGCGGGAACCGACACCTTGCTGAAGTCCGGGATCAGCGATGCGATCTGCGTCTGACGTGCGTCCGAGACCGCCTTGTCCGCCTCGGCGACCGCCTTACGGCGTTCGGCCTCACGCTGCGCGAGTGCCGCCTCGCTCATCGCCTCCCGCTCCTGACGCTGGGCCGCGGCGGCCTCGGTGGCGGCCTTGAGCGCCGCAGCCTCTGCCTGCTGCACCTCGGCCGCGACTATCCGTGGGTCTTTCGCTTGGTTTCCAACGCCACCGGTCGTCATATCGCCCCCATTGACACCTATTGGATTGTCGCGTCACTGCAGTGTCCGCCGAAGATGGGTCGGGAACAAGCAGGTGTTCGTGCCTCGGGGGCGCAGGCCTCGGACGCGGGGACAAGTCCGGAAGTGACTCCGCAGGTCAGGCAGCGGCGCAGCCGGCCGGGAGCACGTCAGCGGCGCCGGGCTGAGTGATGATGGCAAACCAATCCGAGCTGATGAGACTGGTCCGCTTCCAGCTGAACAGCACGCGCGCCCGCCGCTCGGGTTCGCTCTTGCACGGCACGAGGAGCTCCAGATCGCCGGTGTCGCCGAACTCGCCGGTTTGGAGGCTTACGACGCGGACGTCGCGGTGTCCGAAGGCTGTGACGAACGCAGAGACGTTGTCGCTGTCCTCCAGCGTGAGCGACATAGCTCTCAGACGGCTCTCGTCGCCTGACCGTAGCGCGGCCACGAACTCTTGGGCGCGACGCTCGATCGCCGAGTTGACCTGCTTGCTGTCGGAGTCGAGTGGTAACCGGTGTGCCGTGTTCGGGTCACCGCTTCGCTGATGGAGCACCAGGACCGTGACACCGGCAGCGACCAGGATCGCCACCACCAGGCCGGCGACCATGAGCAACCGGCGGCGGGTTCCGCGTCCTGCGGGCGACTGGGTAGACCGTTCCGCGGGCGACTGGGTAGACATCGACCGCTCCTTAGCTTGAGACCCGTGCGGGCGGTAGACGTGGACCAGCCGGGCTAGCTTCGGGCTGGAAGCGGCACGGAGGCGCTAGGCAGATCCAGATGGAGCGGTAGGCGAGCCTAGGACGCGTGCCTTCGCCCAACGGCGCGAGACGACCCTGCTTACCGACCAAGCGGACGACTGACGATCTGAGCGAACTTCTCCTGGCCGTACTGCTGCTCCAGGGCGGCGTCGATGAACTCGTTGACGGTCATGCCCTGTTGCTTGGCGGCCGTCTCAAATCCCCGCGTGCCTACGTCGAGCAGGGGCAGCAGGTCGAACTTCCACTGTCCATCCTGGCGGACAAAGGCGAGGTCAAAGTCAGTCGCGGCCCCCCGCACCTTGGCGGCTGCGGTCGCCGACTCACCTGAGACCTGCACTTGGCCGATCTCAAGGCTCTTGACCCCGTCCTCGCCGATGAGACCGGCGTCTACAGCGGCGACCAACAGTTGCTTGGGAGTGGACGACCGGAGAACGTCAGCCTGGAGGGACCCGCGCATGACCAATGCGGTCATGCGCTTCGCCGGCGCCAAGGCGGCCAGCTCTTGCTTTGACGCGTCCAATGCTGAGACCCGGGCTTGGTCGTAGAACTCATAGGTCGTATTCGCCACGACGTCAACCGCCGCTGGGCCGTCCTTAGCGAGGACCGCCGCCTTGTAGGTCTTGAAGACAAGAGCGACCGCTGCCGTCTGGTCCGCGCTGGGCGTGGCGCTCGCGCTGACGCTGGGCGTGCCGCTGGCGGTCGCGGCCTTGGCGTTGCGCTTGTCGGCCGAGTCGCTGCCGCAGCCGCTGACCGCAAGTGCCACGACGCAACACATCGGGACGAGCCGCCGAAAAGGGATCATGGCGCCACCATACGTGGCAGACCACCCGGCATCGGCTAGTGCAGTCTCATGTGCAGCAGAGACGCACGACGACCTTCGCCCAGCCGGGAGCCGGGGGTCGCGCAACGCGACCAAGAGCCGGGCTACATACGACAGACATGAATTCAAGCCGACTAGCGTGGGGCCTACGTAAGCCCCCCAAACGTCGCCCGTCGAGCTGCGTACGACTGAATGGCGGAAAGAAGATGCTCTTTGCGGAAGTCAGGCCAGAGCTCGTCGGTGAACACAAGCTCCGCATACGCACACTGCCATAGCATGAAGTTAGACAATCGCAGCTCGCCAGCCGTCCTTATGTATAGGTCTACGTCAGGTATATCCGGCGAGTAGAGATAGCGACGGAAGTCCGACTCTGTGGCAGTGGACAGCTCTAATTGGCCTGCTTCGCTTGCGCGCGCCATACCCTTTGCCGCATGCAGTATCTCTGCGTGACCGCCGTAGTTGAGACAAAGCTGCAGGCACAGTCGCGAGTTGTCTGCGGTTGCAGCCTCCACCCTGGCGATAGCGTTTAATAACTCCGGCGGCAGGTCGGCTTCCTTCCCTGCCCACACAAACCTGATACCTAGGTCTAAAAATGTTTCACATCTCTTCTCTAAAACCTCTGTGAACGCACTGACCAGGTCCCGTACCTCGTCCGTTGACTCTCCCCAGTTCTCCGAAGAGAAAACATGAAGCGAAAGATACGGGAGGTTGATCTCAAGGCAGGTAGCCAGGACGGCGAGAAACGCGTCTTGGCTTTTCTCATTACCTGCTGATGGGGGAAGGTTCCGTCTCGTGGCCCATTCGCCATTGCCATCCGCAGATATCGCAATGTGCCTAACGCCGTGCAGATCATCCGTGCGAGACATAAACTGAGCTCCTCAAAATGGTTCACCGCAGGCGGCCGGTCGAGCCTGACTATTCATGGCAAGGTGCCACAATCATGGCGCCACCATACGCGGCAGACCACCCCAGCGTCGGCTAGTGCAGTCACATGGGCAGCAGAGACGCACAACGACCCTCGCCACAGCCGGGAAGCGAGGGTCGAAGGCAGAGGGGCCCCAACGGCGCAGACGCTAGGCCGCACGTCCGACATGTCGGACCTGCGTGTCGCCGTCGGACTGCGTGCTGGTCGTGACCCGCGCCCCCAGCGGACTGCCTAGACAGATCCGGATGTGCGACAGACACGGCGGGGCTAGCTCGGCCGCGCGGTCGCTCCACGCTGGCACGGCGACCGCTTCGGGCGCTGGCCGGGCAGGCCGGGGTGCCGGTCGCCAGCCGGCACGACGCCCGGCACGGCTACGGGTCGCACCTGATCGACCTGGGCGTGCTCACCCCCTGGTCAGTCAGACGCTCGGGCACAGCAGCCCGAAGGTCACGATGGCGTTCTACGCGCACGTCGTGAAGAACGGCGCGAACAACCGCCTGCGGGAGGCCCAGCGCGCCATGAGCCTGTGACACTTCGCCCCCGGAACGCCGTCAGAGGCCCGTCCCGATCGCTCGGAAGGGCCTCTGACCTGCGGCTTTACGGGGTGGAGGTACGGGTAGATCGCCCATGCCGGTGTCGCCAACCTTCGGCGACACCGGCAGGGGTGATGATTAAGCTTTGCGCAACCGTTACCACCGCACTAGCGCGACGGTTCCGGCGTGCTGGTATTCAGTCCCTCAGAAGGTGGTCATCGTGAACGTGATGGTGTCACCGGTGCGGACCTGGTACTGGCATCCGCCGACCTGAAGGTATTCCCCGTTGACCGTGATGGCCCAGTAAGAGTTCGAAGTGCCTGACTGACCATTGATCTCCGTGATGAAGAAGTCGTCGAATTGCGAGTAGTAGACGCCGTCCCAGGTAAACCCGTAGGCACTGGCCGCATCGTCAAGCGCACCGGTCACTGTCGGTCCGGGCGTGGAGTTCGCACCGCCGTTGGTGCCGTCACAAGTGTGCGTGCCGCCGGATTCGGTAGTGACGTCGTGCGTACGCGTTACCACCCGCTCTGAGAAGAGGACGGTGCCGTCGGTGTCCACGATTTGCACCGTGACCACAGCGACTGGCGGGACCGCCGAGGTGTTGGATGATATGGCCTGTGCGGGTGCTGCGACCAAAGCCGGCAGCATCAGGAATGCGAAGAGCAGGCCTAGCATCCAGCGCATACGGCTAGCACCTGAACGATTGACATCTTGCATGTGTGGTCCTTTCTGTTGTGTGCGATATGCACGGGTTAGTGGCAGTCGAGCTGGCAGTCGTTCGAGGGGCCATGGAGATGCAGTGGCGTCTGCTGCCGAGCCCCGTTTAGGTGACGTTCATACATCCTCTGCAAAGAGGTGTCATCTTCCTGTCGCCGGTCAAAGTAGCACATCGTGCCGGTTAGAATACAACCAGGAAAAATCTGACACGACGTCACTACCGCATCGGACGGCACGCGCACTAGTGACGGCACCAGCAACGATGCAAACCCCACTCCCGGACCGAGCGTGACCCGGTGCGCTTGACGATGCAGCGAGTGCCTACGGGTTTACTGGGGACGGCACCCCCCACGCGCAATACGAGGACTACTTCATCGAGACGATCAATGGGTGAGTCAGAGTCTTCGAATTCATACTGGAGTATCTCGGTCACGGGCAGGATCTTTGAGTCGGTGGATTCCTGGTTTAGCAACTCGCCTTCGCCGACCCTGCGCCTAGGCAGCGAAGTTTCTCCTCAGCAGCGGCTCGTGACCCGTATACCGACGCGCGAGGCCTAAGCCAGCCTGATTATCGAGTCGAGCCTTAACGCGGTTCAAGCAGTGGCGGCGTCCTGAGGGTAAACACCCATGCCGGTGGCGCCAACCTTCGGCGACACCGGCATGGTGATGATTGACGTTTTGCGCACCGTCAGCACCGCACTAGCGCGGGGCTTCCGGCACGCTGATCCTCAGTCCCTCAGAAAGAGGTCATCGTGAACACGATGGGTATCGCCGGTGCGGACCTGGTACTTGACACTGGCTGACCCGGAGCCCAACACGCGCCCGATAAGACTCCTGCCCGCTCGGAACCCGCCCCCAGACACGGCGCTCAGCAGGAACCTGTGTTCTGGGTCCGGTGACTCACGTCGGCGTGACGCTTCTAATCCGGGAACAGCGCAAGTCGGCCGGTTCACTCAGTGGCAGGGTCCTGGGGTAAACCGCCATGCCGATGTCGCCAAAGGTCGGCGACACCGGCATGGCGACGGTTAGCGATTGATTCAAGCAGCCGTCCAGTACCGCATTTAGCTCGGAGCTTGCCAGCGCACTGGTCTTCAGTTTCCTTAGAAGGAGTCCATCTTGAACAGGATGGTATCGCCGGTGCGGACTTGGTACTGGCATCCGCCGACCTGAAGATATTCCCCGTTGACCCAGAGACTCCAGTACGTGTTCGAAGACCCTGACTCACCCTTGATCGTCTCGATGAAGAAGTCGTCAAATTGCGCCCAGTGGGTGCCGTCCCAAGTAAACCCGTTGGCACTCGCCGCATCGTCAAGCGCACCGGTCACGGTCGGTCCGGGAGTGGGGTTTGCATCGTAGTTGGTGCCGTCACAAGTGCGCGTGCCGCCGGATTCGGTAGTGACGTCGTGCGTTCTCGTCACCACCCGACCTGAGAAGAGGGTGCCGTCGGCGCCCTCAATTTGTACCCACACCACCGCGACTGGCGGGATCTTCGGGGAGCGTGACGGTGTGGCCTGCGCGGGTGCTGCGACCAAAGCCGGCAGCATCAGGAATGCGAAGATCAGACTGAGCATCCAACGCATCCGGTGAGTTCCTGTGCGTTTGACATCGTGCATGGTGCATCCTTTCTGTTTGTGTGCGAGGTGCACGGGTTAGGTGGACAGTCGGACCGCCAGCCGTTCGAGGCCGCGGACGACAATCTTGGACCGCCAGCGCAACGAGGCACTAGCCACGGTTGCCAAAAATTTCCTCCGGGCGTGCCGGTGCCGAGTGAACCGTTCTTCCTCGGCCATCCAGTGGGCGCCACCATCTGCGTCAACCAACGCGGCAGCGTGGCACCACCAATTCATGCCTCGTATCACTTGAGCCACGGGTGCCGACGCCATAAAACTGGCCGGAGAATAGAGGACCTATGGGCCTCGTCAGAATTAATCACATGCCGATGAACATTGAAATGACCAATAACAAGCCGATAAAAATTGAAGTGATGTTTTACCTTCCGCTGCCGAGCCCCGATCAGGCTCACGGTCATATGTCCTCCGTATCGAGCATGAGCACACCATCACTAAGCAACTTGCACATCTGCTTATATAGGACAATAGTAGCCAAGTTTAACCCAAGGGGCAACAGGGCAGTTACATGACTAAGAGTAACGGTTGGTGATGATGCAGGGCAGTTAGTGGGCCCTTGGGCGGCGGTCTGGTCATGATGATTCGGGTCAGTCGGTTCAGCGGGAGCTGGCTGCTGCTCCCGGCAATGGTAAGTGCGCTCGATCCAAATCACGATCGCGATGTGCAGCCGGTCGCGGCCGACCCACACGGCGTTCGAGGACATTGCTCCCACAGCGGCGACAAAGAACTCTCCACGGCGGCGGCTGGGCTGAGAGCTGGGGCGACCTTGCCCATGGTGCGACCCAGCGAAGGCAGCTGCGCCGGGCCGTCCTGGGCGCCGAACGCCGCATGTCCTACGAAGCACTCAACGACCACGCCCGTTTACGTTCCTTGACTGAATGCATGGAAGCCGCCGACCGTCGGGTGTGAGTGCCGATTAGCTTTGCGTGGACAAGCGAGCGGTTCATCACCCACCCCTTACAGATTTCACATTTGCTGGCAGGCGGAAATTCACGAAGCCGCGCAGTAGAGCGCCAGCCAACCACATGCCATAGCCGCCCGGTACAACAGCCAGATGGCGGCTATAGGCACCGCATAATGGCGCCCGTCCGAAGGTCCCTGCGCAGCCAGCCCACTCGGGCCACAGTCCGCTGATCGTGCGCCCCGAGGACTAAATGATTCTTCGAACCGTTTCGAGATCGCCGGACAGACGAGGTACAGAAAACCCCTCCGGTTCTGGCAGATGGCAGGGTGTGCGTGGCCGGCGGGGCAAGTCGGACGGGCTTGCGCACGCGTCTGGCCGTTCTCTGCCAGATGGTCTTGCATCCAATTGAAGGCGGTCAGCGCCGCGTCCATCGGGTTAGCGGTGCCATCTTCAGCGGTGACCGTTCCAGAGTCGCCGGGATCGAATACCAGTGCCGTCCCCGGTTGGCGTGGGGACATCGCCGGGTGCCACGCTGACGGCCCCGATCGTGGCCGAGCCGACCGCAGTCAGCGTCAGTGCGAGGGCGCTGACACCGGTAGCTGGAATCCCGGCCACTCCAGCCGCGGTGACCGTCCGCACCGTCTGCGCGGGCATCGGGCTCGAGTACCCACCGGTGCCGTTACGTGTGTCGAGCAGGCGGCCCGCCGCTGGCATGAACAAAGCGCCTGTGCCAGCCGACGCACCCGCCCGCGCCAGGCCCACGCGCAGCGCACCCGACCGCCGCTTCACCCCGTACCCCGCAGTCGGGACAGATCAGGAGACACCCTGCTTAGGGGCGGACACCCTGCTTAGGGGCGGAGCACTGTCAGAAGACAGCAAGTTAAACCTTGCAGTGATCGAATGTAGACACTTCGGAAGATTCATTAGATACCCGTGGGTACAGGCATTTCATCTACAGGCGAGCAGTTCAGCCGCCCTCCCGAGCTGACGCACGCCGATTTCGCCGTGATCGCGCGGGGTAGTCCGCGCTCGGACAGCGGCTGACGGGCCAGCACCGAACACGTCCGCGTCCAGGCCAACCTGCAAACCTGCATCGCCTACTTGCCGGACTGCCAGGCCGCCTACCCGGGAGCGTCACCGACAGCTCAACCGACAGCTCAACCAAGCCTTCTTCGACAAGATCTACGTCGATGAAGACGGGACTGCCCGGTTCAACAAATGGCCGATCCGTTCGCGCTCCTGCTTGGCCCGGAGGTCCGCTCAGCAGCCGTGATTTCCCGCGCCGTAGAAGCTCAGGCAAGGGAAACGCCTCAGTTGCCCGAAACGGATGATTCGATCCAAAACCCGGCCGGTCACCGATTTGGCCGGGGTTTGAATAGACAACGATGGTGGAGCTGAGGGGATTCGAACCCCTGGCCCCCTCGATGCGAACGGTGATTTAGCGTCCACCCCGCCCCGCCCGTACCGGGCTGAGACGTTCTGAGCCCCCTATTCAGCTGGGGTTCAGTCGGCCGATGTCATCTCGTATTGGTTGGTGCTGACCCATGCCGCAGTCTCCGCTCAGGGTCAAATGAGGGTCAACACAGCTTACGATCACCACATCAAAAGGACGGGGTGTCAGGGCATGGGTCAGTCTCGAAAGCGAGTGGGTCGGAGCGGCGACGTCCGCTACACCGCCTACTACGAGGATGCCCGCGGCCACCGCCGCTCCGCCGGCACATTCACCAGCCTGAGGGCCGCGAACAAGGCGTGGCAGCAGGCCGAGGCGAAGGTAGCCGAGGGCCGCGGGGGTCAGTCTCACCGCGGGCGGCTGTCGTTCAAGCGCTACGTCGAAGACGTCTGGTTCCCCAACCACGTCATCGAGCTCACCACCCGACAGAACTACACCTACAGCCTGAACCGACACATCATGCCGACCTTTGCCGAATTCCGGATGGTCGATGTACTGCCCTCAGATGTGAGGGAGTGGGTCGCAAAGCTCCAGGTGAACGAGGTGAACCCGCCGACCATCCGCTACGCCATGACCGTCCTCTCCGCCATCTTTACGACGGCGTTAAATGACCAGATCACCTTCCTGCACCCCTGCATGGGCGTGAAGACCCCGACCGTCGCAACCAAGCGCCGGCGGATCATCACCCCGGACCAGTTCGGCGCCCTCTATGACGCCATCCCCACCAAGGAGTTGCAGCTGCTCGTCGAGACCGACGTCGAGACCGGGCTTCGTTGGGGCGAGCTCATCGAACTCCGCAAGCGCGATGTCGACCTCGACATCGGGGTCATCACCGTCTCCCGCGTCGCCGGCGAGCTCGCCGCGAAATTCAACCCCGCCGGGCAGCGGTTCTTCGTCAAGCAGTACCCGAAGGACACCGAGTGGCGCGCGGTCACCCTGTCCGAGCACATGTTCGGCCAACTTCGCGAGTACGCCCGGGGGATGGAGCCGGACGATCTGCTGTTCCGCGCGCCGGATCAGTCGGAGTCTCGCCGCAGGGTCCGCCCGGAATCACTCCCTGATCCGGAGAAGCTTGGGCTCACCGAACCCAACGAGAAGGGGCGGCAGTACCGGCACGGCACCACCAGCGCCTACGGCCCGGGCAGGTGCCGCTGCCAACACTGCAAGGACGCCTGCGCCGCCTACCGCGCCGACCGCCGCGCCGCCGGCAACGACAGCCCCCGCCAACCTCGACGCCTCGACACCGACGGCCACATCCCCCGCGCCTGGTTTCGCCGCATGATCTGGAACCCCGCCCTCCAAGCCGCCGGCATCACCTTCCAGGTCCGCTTCCACGACCTCCGCCACGCCCACGCCTCCTGGCTTCTCGCCGGTGGCGCCGACATACAAGTCGTAAAAGAACGCATGGGCCACTCTTCCATCACCACGACTCAGAAGTACCTTCACACCCTCCCCCACGCCGACCGCGCCGCCGTCACCGCCCTCAACACCATCCGCAAGCGCACGCCGGCCTAGGCACCGACTCGTTGATCGCCGCATGCCTAATGACATGAGCGGGCTCGGCGGAGGTCTGCGTCGGGGTAGGCCAGGACGGTCACACCGTCGCCCAGGTCGCCGGCGAGCTGGGTGTCGTATGGGGCCACCGCGGCGGCGACGATCCGCTGTTTCAGATCCGCCGCCTGCTGCGCGCCGACGGCTCACCCAGCACGCCTGGGCCGGGCTACTGACCGGCCCAGAGGCCGGGACGCCCACTCGCCGCAATCCGTGACATCATTTCCGCCAGCGGATAGGAGTGGCCGACGCTGGCCGGGTCGGTAAGCACTTTGTTCTGTGGCCTGGACAGGGGACGAACGTGACTGATCCGAGTGCGGGTAACGCAAGCAACCCGACATCCACACCACCAGCCAACCCCGCAACCCCACCCACACCACCAGTCAACCCCGCAAACCCACCCACACCATCGCCCACACCTCCGGGCTCTGCTGGCGGCTCAACGTGGCGTCGAAAGCTCGCTATTGTTACGTTCGTCCTCGTCACGGTTGCTTCAGGCCTTAGGGGGATTCCTCCTACTGCACGAGAATCCGCGCCTGGCTAGCCCCCCGCAGCTGACAGGCGGACTGTTTCCTTTGGTACAAGAGGGCGACAGATACGTTAAGAGGTCTCTCGCTGTGGCGATCAGCGAAGCCTCCAGCCCTAACCCCCCTTGTCTCGGTGTCGTGGTCCTCCGAGAAGCCGTCCGTCCTCCTGCTCAGTGGCGACATGGCCCCAACTGGCCCGGTCTCCTACTTCTCGTTAGGCAGCAGTAAGAGGACTCCCTCTGCTCCGAGCTCGGACACGCACTGGCGTCCACTTGATGTCACGTCCTCGGCAGTTGCAATCACCACTCTTGGGACCTACGACAGACTGGGCAGTCCTCGCGACGTTGTCCTTGGCAGGCCGACATCTCAGTCACCGGCATAACTTCCGGTGCCCATGTCGTTTCCGTTCCTGCCGGTCGAAGCCTGCTCCAGTGGTCGTTACCGAAAGCCGTCAGCGTAGAGGGACGCGGAAGTGCAGCAGGGGCACTGCCGGCTGTGGGAGCTCAGAATGAAGCAACCCTAACCAGGGAGATCTTGACCTCGTCATTGACGGCGCCGCCCTTCGAGGAACTTTCTCCCTCCGAGGTTCCATCATCCGGACCCGCGCCGGACGGAAAGGGTAGCTTCGCGGACTGGGTGCAGCGAAAGGATGAGCAACTGCGACGGATGGGCAAAGCTCTTCAAACGCTTATGCCTGCTCTTGAGGCCAACGACCGCGGGAACGCTAATGCCCAGAGCACCGGCACTCTGCCAGTAGCTCTGTCGAGTAGCTTTGAGTTGGCGAAGGTACCCAATAACAAGTACTACCTTCCTCTACGACTGACCACCACACTGACTCTGGGTCAATTGCCGTCAAGGCAGCAGTTAGACTTCGCCTCACCTTCTGTTGCACAAGAGTCTGAGCTCCTGTGGACTTCCGCCAGCGGCAGCGGACAGGTACCACCGGTTCGATGGACGTCGAGCGATGCTTCTAACCAGCAACGCAGTAACGACGCGCTTTTCTTCGCAGGGCTTCTCTTGAGCGTTCCGTTAGCGGCCATTCTCGCCGTCATTGACAGGCTGTTGGGCTAACCCGCCGACCGTTCTGCTCCGGTCGTCGACCGACGCTGGGATAGCAGACGGAACAGGTGCATGAAGGGCCGTCGGCGGGCGCGTATCAGCCGTCTGTCATGGCTGGCATACCTCGATAAACTCGGCTTTACCCCCTCAAACCTGCCGTCCTCACTCACCAGGAAGGGCGAATCTCGCAGCCGGAGTGAGCGGCTAGGGCTCCCGTTTTGCATGCCGGCGTCCTGGCTGACGCCCAGCATCGAGGGGGTGGAGTACGCGGCCACGCTTGTCCGCCCACCGTTGGATATCGGTAGTGCGGTACAGCTTGCCCGCAACTAGCTCCTGGACTGCCTCCGGCCAGTCCGGCTCCTTCTGGAGCTGTACGAGGCGCGACGGGCTGATGCCCAGAAGCTGAAGTAGCTCCGCGCGCATCACGAACTCCGGAAGTGTGCTCACCGCGCCGTCCTAGACATGCGCGCACTGTAGCAAGTCGCACTAAAGATAAAGACCTGCCTTCATTGCCCTGTTGCTTGCTACCTTTAGCATGCTACACCATAGCTATCAACAGGGGCGCTCGATCCCCTGCCCTACGAGCAGGAGGTAACCAACAAATGTCAGCCGCAATCACCGAGTGGCGCGCCATTGCGCGGGTGCCACGATGACCGACAGGACCGGCGAAGAAGTCGCCGCCGTACTGCAGTCGGTCGGAGCGCGCGCGGTCGAACCGCACCGGGTACTCCGCGGCCACGACTTCTTCCCGCCGCCGGACGAGCTGGCCCAGATCCCGGCCCTGTATGCCACCGACGGAGTACCGCTCGCCTGTAAAACGATCATGCTCCACTACTTCACCGCCGGCTGCGACTGGTGGATCTGCGAACTGGACCGCCGCAGCGGCACAGCGTTCGGCTACGCCTGCCTGGGTAACCCCGAAGGCGCCGACTGGGGATACGTCGACCTGTACGAGTTGTGCAGGCTGGCCATCCCCACGCTTTCCCCGGTGGTGGTGCAGCGCGATCTCGACTGGCGCCCAACCCCGGTCGCCGAATGCCGGCTGCCGGGTCACCTGACCGCAGTCGTTTAGCTCCCTGCAGTCGTAAGGGGTGCCCGGCCTACTGGAATTAGGCCGGGCACCCGCTCCAACAGAATCCCATACCCGAAAGGAACCCATCAGACATGCCCAGCCCCACGAAAACCGCACCCGCCCGCACCGCCACGCAACCGGACCCGACCAGCGCCGCGACGGCTGCGGCCGAGACCTTCGAAAGCCGCAGCGAACTCGTCCACCTGGACCCACGCGCCCTGCTGATAACGGGCAACATCCGTCGCAGAGGCGACCTGACGGAGGAGTTCGTCGCCTCTATTCGCGAGCACGGGGTCCTGGTGCCCATCGTCGCCCTGAGCACCAGCGAGGGGGCACAGGTCCGCTACGGCCAGCGCCGCACACTGGCCGCAATTGAGGCTTGCCGACCCACCGTGCCGGTCATGCTCCTCTCGGGCGAGATCGGCGAGGACTTGGACCGCATCGTCGAGCAGTGGCACGAAAACGAACACCGGACCGGCCTGTCGGTCTTCGATCAAGCCGCCGCCGAGCAGCTCGCCGCATTCGGCCTCAGCGCTGAGATGATCAGCAAGCGCCTCCGCACGCCCAAGCGGCGGATCGACCGAGCGCTGGAGGTCGCCAAGTCCGAGCTGGCGAGCCCCGATGACTTCGAGTTGGCTTACGAGCTGTTTCAGCGGATAGGGCCAGAAGCCGAAAGCATCGCATCGCTGTTCACAGGGATGAGTGTCGACTCCTGGGCAGCCCGAGCTTGGCGCAGGCAGCGTGACGCCGAGTCTACCGACGATTCGTGGGACGGCGCCGACGGCTTCGCGAGCGGAGCGCGCCAGCTACTGGCACGCATCGAATCCGGCAGCCCTGAGCTGTTCTGGCATCTGGCTTACCAGCTTCAGTTCGACCCGCGCACCGGCACGGGACACGACCCGACCTTCAACGACGACCTACTCACCTACCCCGGCATCTCGGTGCTTGGCCCGGACGGCCCGGACCGGCTTCGGGCAGCAGCACGGGCCTACCTCTCGCACGAAGACGACCAACGCACGGAATGGCTGGGCACCAGCCAGTACGACAAACGAGCGTGGGCTGGCTATCTCGCCCTGTGCATCGTCGACCGAGACACGGAAACCCCTTCGGTCGTCCCATGGGAACGCTGGGTCGGCGCGATCATCTGGTATCTCACCGAATCCGAATCCGCCGACAGACACACCCGCCTCGTCCGCGCTGCCGCGGACGCCGCACCCGACGCCTTCGCCGAAGCGTTCGCCCTGTTCGTAAAGAACACCCTCGAACGCGGCAGCATCCCTTACGGCATCGACACCATCGGCACCGTAATCCGGCCCGAACTCGGCCAACAACTCCTCGCCCTCCTGCGCTCGATCCGCGCGGCCATCGAACATCGATCCGACGCCGACATCGTCCTTCCCCAGCAGGACGCCGCCGAGAACCTGGCTGTTCAAGCCTGGCGCGACCTCGCATCGCTTCTCATCCACGCCGAGGTCGACGGGGGCGTCGACGAAGCTCGGGCTGCACTCACGTTCCAGCAAGGCAACGCGCCGACGCCGCTTGCGCTGGCGGCAGCGGCGGTGCTGATGAGCACCGAACCGTCATCTGCGTGGCCAACAATTCGTGACGCCGCGGGCACCGACCCCGTGACCGCTCGGCCAGTCGTGTACGCCATCGCTAACCACAACTACTACGGCGTCAACCTACCCGCACTCGATGACGACGATCTCGTCGCCTTCTACCTGTGGCTACGCGAACTCCTCCCCGAATCCGACGACATCAACGTCCAAGGCGTCCACGTGGTGGACGAGCACGAGGAGGCTCAACGGCTCCGAGGCCGCACCCTCGAAGCGGTCAGCCAGCGCGCCACAGCCAGGACTCTCGAACTGCTTCGCGAAGCAATCGCGACCGAGGACGCGATTGAACTGGTCAGCGCGGAACGCAGAGTCCGGAGCCAGCTTGCCGAGATCGGCTGGGCCGCACCCGAGGTTGCCGAACTCACCGAAGTCATCGACGACCCTTCGCGGCGCCTCGTACGCAGCGACAGTGAGCTGGCACGTCTCGTCGTCGAAACGCTCCACGACATCGCGAACCGTATCCCGACACACGGGGAACTCCTGTGGGACCGCGTACCCACCGCCGTCGCCACGGCCGCCAAGGACAAAGGCATACGGCTCCGTCACCCAGAGGCGGACCCACGCGACGACCTCTGGTCCCCAAAGACGGAAAGTGCGCTGGTCGGCTACCTGGCCAACCAGCTGGAACTACGCCTACACCGCAGAGTCGTGGTCAACCGAGAGGTGTTGATCAAGCCGACGAACGCCTACGGCGCCGGCGACCATCCCGACCTCCTCATTCAGGTCCGGCACCAGACCGCAGCCCCCTGCACCGTGCCCGTCGAGATCAAGGGGAACTGGAACGCCGGCGTCGCAGCCTCGATCACCACACAGCTCGCCGATCGATACCTCCCCGAAGCGAGCGCGAAAGCAGGCGTCTATGTCGTCGGCTGGTGGCCCCTCGATCAGTGGACCGTGAAAGGAAGCCGCCGGACTGCTGCAGCAGCGCGAACAGGCCCGGAGCTGATTTCCACGCTGACCGAGACGGCCGCCGACCTGTCCCGAAGCCGCGGCGTGTCCATCACGCCGATGCTGCTGTCCATCCCCCGGCCAGCAAAAGCAACACCAGCCGCCGATCGGACGTAAATGACCTCCGCCGGCCGCCGGACCCATCGATGGCAGCGGTCGGTCGGATGAGGACCGAGCTCGGCGAAGCCATCGCCCTTCAGCGCATCCACCAGCCCGGTGATGTTGCACGGGGTCACCCCGATCAGATCAGCCAGCTCCCGCTGGGTGATCAGGCCGCGTTGATGCAGCGCCCACAACACCGATGCCTGCGCCCGCGTCAGGCCCCGCGCGAGCATGCCGCGCTCCATGAGCTCCGAGGTCAGCACCGCCAGCGCGAACAGCCGCTTCAGAGCGCTGGCCACTCCGGCCACAGACGCTGACCAGCGTGGTTACCCGGCCGCGTCTATCAAGGCAATCCACCTGTTGAGTTCGCCGACCGCGTCCGCGAGCGACACCGTGACGCCACCTGCTGTCGCGGCTACCGAGTAGTCACGGGACCAGTGCTCATGGGCAATCGCAACGGGCGGCCACCTGCGTTCCGGGCGCCCAAGCTCACGGGCTTCCGCGGACCGTGACTCGAACAACGAGACGCAGGCCTGTCTTACTTCCGCAGCAGTGGGCGACTGTTCTGCATGTACCAGGTCGCGCAGCAGTAGCAGGTCGACGATGTCACGGGCCCGGTCGTTGCGCAGGTCAGGTGGATCGTGTGGGTCGGTTCCGGCGTGAATTTCTGTGCGATCTGGAACCGCATGGCGATTCCGACTAGGTGGTCCGGACTGGGCAGGCCGAAGTGGTGCAGGCCCGGGGCGGCGAGGATGTCTTGCTCCCCAGATGGCCCCTGCCTCGTCGGCTGCGATCTCGATCTGGATTCTTCGCCAGACTTGACCCTTGAGGGAGACGAGAACGTCGAACCGTCGCGGTTTGATGATCTTGCCGGGGGTATTGATGACCTCGATCGCGTCGCGGGTCAGTACGAGCGGGCCCCACGGCAGCCGTAGCGCGTCGTCGAGGGCGGCAAGGAACTCATCGATATCGCCTCGCACCATTCCGTCGATGTCTTTCGTCGGCCGGCCGCTCCAGGACAGGCGGTGTTGCAGGTAGGTGCCTCCTTTCAGGAGGAAGCGTGTCCGGCCCTCCTCGTCGATCGCGCGCTGAAGGGCGGCGACGACCACGGTCGAGGCGACCAGCCAGCCGAGCCGGCCTGTGTCGAGGCCGACCTGCGCCTGGGCTTGGTTCACCCAGGCGTTGAGGATGCTCTTAGAGGCCGGCTCCTTGCCGCGCTCACCCAATGAGGTGAGACGAGTTAATGGATCGGATCCTGCTGGGACGAGGTCATCAGCCGCCATCCCGCGCCTCCAGTTCCTGGGACAGGCCATCCGCAGCTGCCTGCGTGAGCAGGCCCCGGTCACGAGCGGTGGTCAGCGCTTGCCGCACAAGATAGCCAGGCACACCGCTGGTGATGCACTGCGCGATGGCGGTTGCCAGGGTCACCGTCGGGATCTGCTGCCACCACCCGATCTGCTCAGCGGCGAGGTCCTCGTGATGCACCACGTACAGCTCACCGCCACGGCGCCGGATCCGGCGGTCCCTCGGCAGCGTCACGTGGATGCGGTCAGGGTTGATGTCGCACACCTCGTAGGAGGCAAGGGCAGTGTCATGGCTGAGACACGCGCCCGCGGCGCCGGTCCACAGCACGGCCAACATGTACGGGTCATACTCGCCGGCCGGGAACTGCGGGAACCGGTACACACCATGCGCCACCCGGTCGAGCTGTCCCCGGGCGGCCAGCATCCGCACGGCATACCCATCGATAGCGAGGTCGTCAGCGTTCCGGAGCGTGACGTAGCCATACTGGTCGACTGCCACATCCCACAGCCGCTTCCGCGCTAGATCCACCTGGCCACCTCCGTCAAAACCATAACGCTTCCGTTATGGTTTTGGCCATCGACTCGCTCGCCGGTGTTACACATTCCCAAGACGGCAGGGATGCGAACGCCTCACCTGCCGTCGTGGTGGTGGTCGCCGGGGTCAATGCCACCAAGGCGTGCGGCAGGCCGCGCATAGCGGCCGTGGTTGTCGCAGTACCTCGGCGCCTAGCGGGGCGGCCGGGGTGCGCCCGTCGCACCAGAACCCGTAGAACAGCAAGATCAGCTCCTGCTGCGAACTGACGCCCAGCTTTCGGTACACCATGGACAACTGGTTGCGGACAGTGCTGGGCGACAGGTAGAGCTGCCGAGCGATCAGGGGCGCCCGGAGACCGGACAGCAGCAGCCGTACCACTTGCGCCTCACGGTCAGACAGCACGCACGCCTCAGCGTGCGTTTGGCCGGGCTGCACCGGGCTAGGAGTCAGCCAGTCCTTGACCGACGTGCCGGAGTGGTCGCCAGCCGTCCTCTACATCGGCCGTGTGGGCCAGGTACGCCGCGAGGTTGCGGATGCTGGCGGGGTGGACGGTGCACCGGAACGGCTCCCCACCGGTGTCCTTGGCCGGTTCGAATTCGATAGCAAACCGGGTCTGATCCGGCGCGTGCCCGAGCTGGCCGAACCGGAACGGGCGCACCAGGTAGGCCGAGAAGTAACCCGGCCGTCCGGCAACGTCCAGGGCGCCAAAGAAGCCGTCATAGCTGCGGCACTCGGTGTGGTGGTGGTTCGGTGACGGGTACCCGCCGTGGAACTGCGGATGGCTGGCCCGGTCAACGCACCAGTCCGCGCCGTAGTCGAATTGGTAGCTGTCTCCGTCCTCGCCGTCAGGGATAGGTCGCCACGGCTGGTCCGGTGTGGGCACCCACTCCGGGGTATCGCCGGGGCCCGACGAGCTGGAACGGTCGGAGCGGTTAGATTCGTTCATTGGGTCGTTGCCTATCTCGCGTAGGTAGCGATCAAGGCCCTGGTCGGTGCTCGCAACACCGGCCGGGGCCGCCTAATGGAATGGTTCTAGGCCCGTTAACCCGACAGGGCCACTCGGCTCCTTCCGCCGCGCCGTCAACATGGCGGGAAAGTAGGCCCTACGACAACTTCGGCCGGCGGATCACACCCCGCCGCTGGGTTCGTCAGCCCGCATAGCGCCGGTGCAGCGAAGCCACCACGGGGTGTGGTGCTCCAGGTTCGGGTGAACGAACTCGTCGCTGGCACCGCGGCCGGGTGGGGGTTGGGGGTTGGGTAGTTTCGTCATCGGGTCGTCTCCTGTGAACGCAGGGTTCGATCAAGGCCCGGTCCGGTGCTAGTAACACCTGGCCGGGCCGCCTCACGGGCGGCCTCCCTAACCTATTGAACGCGATGGGCCAGCTCGCGTTAGAACGGCAGAGGTCGTGGACAACCAGCTGTCTGTCCACAGGCGCACAGACGATCGGGCAAAGATGCGATTTCGTCTTCGGTTTTAGCTGCCCGCAAGTGCATGCTGCCTTGGTAACGCTGCAACTGCCGGCGGATGTGTAGCCGCTCGGACGCGAAGTCGACGTCGCACAAACGTCGCGCGCCGTTGGTGCCACGACGGCTCACTGGGGACTCCTCTGCTTTAGGGACTCCTCTCTGCTCTAGCGTCGCCACAAACTCGGTGAGCGCCGTAGGCGGTACTCGCCGGCTCCTGCCGACCGTGACCGTGCGCAGTTGATTGCGCTGCACCAGCCGGTAGAACAGGATCACCGATAGTCGCCTTCCGAGCGGTCCTCCAAGGCACACTGGTGGCATGCCATTCACTTTTGACGAGAGAGCCATGCTGAAGGCTGTCCGTGAGTCGGACGCATTCGACCAGCTGAAGGAAGACGCCAGCGCGCGGGTTGGAGCTTTGGTGCGGGAGGTCGAGTCGACGCACGCAGGCATGCCGGTCGCCGACGTCGATGCCGAACTGCGCCGGAGGTTTGAGGAGAGCGGCGTAACGCCGGAAGAGCCCGGCTTCACCGAGGTAGTGACCGCAATTGCCAGCGGCGAGCGAACTGGCTAGAAGTAGCAGTACCCGGGCCGTACCTGCTCGCAGGCAACCTGGCTAGCCGCAGCGCGGCTGCAGCCTGTCTCCGGAAGCAGGCAGCCTGCCCCCGCCGCGCGGTTCGTGGAAGCTCGCGGGTGGGAATCAGCTGTAGTCCCTGCGGTAGACGAAGTGCCTGTCGCGTGAGTCCAAAGCGATTGGTCCGAACTGTCTGCAAACCGTCTGTAACGGTGTTAAGTTGCTGTTCCTAACATTCTTGCCCAGAGCGCTGGTTGCCTGTGTGATTGGCCTGTCTTGACTGCGGGGGACCAGGGCTTGAAGCGTGGATCTGGCGTGCTGCGAGCAGTCGTGGTGCTGAGCTTGGTGGCTGGTCTGATGTCGGCGGTGCAGCTGGCGGTGTCGCCTCGGGTGAGTCCGGCCAGAGCTGCGGTCGCCACCGGAACTGCTGGGTTGTTCGTGCCGACTCAGGGTTCGGTCTTGGACACCCGGACCGGGATTGGCGGCGTCAGCGGGCCGGTGGCGGCCAACACCTGGTACCAGGTGCAGGTCGCCGGCCAGGCCGGGGTGCCCACCACCGGTGTCTCCTCCGTGCAGGTGTCGGTGACGGTGCTGACCCCGGCGGCGACCGGGTTGGTGAAGGTGGCGGCCAACGGCACAGCGGTGGTGCCTATAGCGGCGCTGACCTACACCGGCGGCGGCGGGTCGATCTCGGCCAGCTCCATTGTCGCGGTGGCCGCGGACGGCAAGATCCAGGTGCTGGCCCAGACCTCGGTGACGCTGCTGGTGCACATCCAGGGCTACTACACCGCCGGCAACGGAGCCCCGACACCCGGCGGCTACGTCCCGGTCAACCCGGCCCGGATGGTCGACACCCGGATCGGGACCGGGCTGCCGCAGGCCAAGCTGGCCACCGGCTCGACCACCGCCATCTCGGTCGGCGGCCTGCACAACGTGCCGTCCGACGCCTCGGCGGTGTTTCTGATGCTGACCACCATCTCGACCAGCGCCACCGCCGGCTACTTCTCCCCCTACCCGACCGGCGCGACCCGGCCGGCGAACGTGTCGCTGAACTACCTGGCCAACACCGCCACCATCCTGGGCGCGGCTGTGGACCTGGGCGCCGGCGGCCAGTTCAACCTCTGGATCGGCCCGGCTGGCACCGCGATCGACGTCATCGTCGACGTCGTCGGCTACTACACGGCCACCCCGGGCACGAAGGGCGCGTTCACCCCGGCCTCGGCTCGGGCCTATGACTCGCGGACCGCGCCGAGCACCCAGCTGGCGGCCAACAGCAGCCGGCGGGTGCAGGTCGGCGGGGTGGCGGGGGTGCCGTTACCGGGCAGTGGGATCAGCGCGCTGGCCATCAGCGCCCAGATTGCGCACTCGGGCACCCATGCTGGCTACCTAGCGCTGGGGCCGGGAGATCAGCGCTTTCCGGTGGCCGCCTCGGTCTACTTCTCAGCCGGCTCGAACGTCCGCAGCAGCCTGGCGATCGTGCCGAGCGCCGGCGACGGCACGGTGCTGCTGGTCAACTCCTCCGCCGATCCGGTGCACGTCATTCTCGACGTCGAGGGCTGGTACTCCGCGGTCGGCGCAGCCATTCCGGCCGGGCAGTCGCGCATCCAGGAGCGCCTGACGCTGCAGGCCGATCCGTTCGGCGGCGGCGCCTGGGTCACCTACCAGTACCGGGTCGGGGTCACCGGCGGCTGGTCCAACGTCCCGACGGCGGAGGTGACCGTTCCCGGCACTAACACCCATCCGGCCTGGCCGGTGCAGCGGAGCGGCAGCCCGGCGGTATTCGCGCCCTACACCTGGGACGTCGGGGCGACGCTGAATCACGGTGATCAGCTGGTGCAGGTGCAGGCCTGCTTCGGGTCCTCGGCCAGTGATCCGAACCCAGTGTGCTCGATGGCCTCGACGGTGCAGCTGGCCAGCCACGCTTTGGGCGACTCCTACGCTGTCGAGGCGGTCGGGCCGGGCAGCGTGTCGCTGCTGACCGGGGACTACCAGGTCAGCGCCGCGGACGTGTCGGTACCGACGTATCAGGGCTCGCTGTCGATCGGGCGCAGCCTGAGCACCCTCGCCCCGGCCGGCGAACGGGCTGACGCCACGGGGGTGTTCGGCCCTGGCTGGTCGGCGTCGCTACCCGGCACGGATGCCGGCGCGGCCGACCTCACGTTGGTCGATCACAGCAGTGACGGCTACCTCAGTCTCGAAGGCAGCGACGGCGATGTCAGCCTGTATCAGGCGACCAGCCCGACCGGCAGCTACCCCGTCAGCTATACCGGCGTCGATGACGCCGCCGCCGACGGCGCGGCGATAACCAAGCTCAGCGCGAGCGAGGTCCGTCTGCTGGACGCCGACGGCGCCACCACGGTATGGCTTCGCAACACCGCCGCGAACGCCTGGGGCGTCGACCGGGTGGTCGAGGCCAGCTCCGGCAGCTTGACCAGTTTCACCCGGGACGCTGGCGGCCGGGTAACCCGGATCCTCGGCGCGGTGCCTGCCGGGGTGAGCTGTGCCAGCCCGGACACCACACCGGGTTGTCGCAGCCTGACCCTGACCTACGGCACGGTTCCGGTTGACGGAGCGAGCGTTAGCCGGCTGCGGTCGGTGGTGTTCCACACCTTCGACCCGACGACTGCGGCGATGACCGCGGTGCCGGTCGCGGCCTATGACTACGACAGCGCCGGCTGGCTGGCCGGCGCCTATGACCCGAGGATCACCCCGAACCTGAAGACCGCTTACAGCTACGACGGAAACGGCCGGTTGGCCTCGCTCACCCCGCCCGGGCTCGCGCCCTGGACGATGGCTTATGACAGCAACGGCCGGCTGGCCACCGTCTCGCGCTATGACGCCACGCTGGCCCAGACTGCGACCAGCACCGTCGCCTACGGGGTGCCGTTCACGGGGCCGGGCGCGCCGATCGAGCTCGGCGTTACCGCCGCCGCGGCCTGGGGGCAGACTGCCAATGTGCCGGCCGTGGCCACGGCGGTGTTCGGGCCCAACCGGGTCCCGGCCGGCGCGCCTACCGCGGCTGACTGGCCCTACGCCACCCTGCACTACCTCGACGCCAACGGCCGTGAGACCAACACCGCCGCCTACGGTGCCGGGGCCTGGCAGTACGGCGCGACCAGCTACGACGCCAACGGCAACGTCGTCTCGAGCCTGACCCCGCGCAATCGCACGCATGCGCTGAACCCGGTCGCCAGCACCGACCCGGCCGTGACGGCGCTGACCAGTCCAGCGGCCCGGGCGGCGCTGTTGTCCAGCAGCCAGGTCTATGACCCGCTCAACCCCGAACGGATCACCGACAGCTACGGCCCGGCCCATCCGGTGGCGCTCACCGACGGCTCGACCATCGACGGGCGAAGCCACCAGCACGTCACCTACGACCAGGGCGCGCCGCTCGACGCCAGCGGCAACCCGGTGCCATTCGGGTTGCCGACCACCGTCACCTCCGCCGCCTGGGATCTGGCCACCGGCGCCGACCGGGACAGCGTCACCGTGAAAACCGGCTACTCCGCGGTCGCGGTCGGCGGCAGCAAGACCGGCTGGGACCTGGGCCAGGCCACCTCCACCACCGTCGGCGCCGGCGTCGGCGGCACCGACCTGGTCAGCAACACCCGCTACAACGACGCCGGCCAGACCGTGCAGTCCTGGCTGCCGGGCTCCACTGGTAACGACGCCCGCTCGACCAGCACCAGCTACTACACCGCCACCGGCGCCGGGCCCTGCGTCTCACCTGCCCTGGCAGGGCTGGCCTGCTCGACCGGCCCGACCGCACAACCGACTACCGGCAATCCGCTGCCGGTCACCACCACCAGCTACAACCGCTACGACCAGCCGCTCAGCGTCATCGGGACCGCCGGTGCCACCGTCCGTACTACCACGACCAGCTACGACGACGCTGGCCGCCCGACTGGTAACTCGATCACCGTCACACCCACCGTCGCCGGTGGCGCCGCCCTGCCAGCCGTGACGACGACCTACGACACCGGCACCGGTCTACCTCTCACCCAGGCGGCCGGCGGCAGGACCGTCAGCGCCGCCTACGACTCCCTCGGCCGGACCACCAGCTACACCGACTCCACCGGCAGCACCGCGATCACCAGCTATAACCTGTCCGGCCGGCCATCCACGGTCAACGACGGCAAGGGCGCCACCAGCTACACCTACGACTCGGCCACCGAGCACCGCGGCCTGATCACCGTCCAGGACGTCGGCGTCGGCTCCACGCCCGGCGTCTTCACTGCCGCCTACAACGCCGACGGCGCAGTGGCCTCGCAGACCTATCCCAACGGCCTGATCGCGACCAGCCGATTCGACAACGCTGGCATCGCCACCGCCCTGACCTACGCCAAAGCCGGCGCCACCTGGATGAGCTTCACCCAGACCAGCAACGCCCAGGGCGACACCGCCACCCAGACCTCGCCGATCTCAGCGCAAACCTTCAGCTACGACCCCGCTGGACGGCTCGCCAAGACCGAGGACACTGCGGCCGGTACCTGCACCACCCGCACCTACATGCTCGATAACGCCTCCAACCGGAAAAACCTTAAGTCCTACCCGGCCGGTCTCGGCGGCGGCTGCGTCACCACCACGACCCCGAGCACCACTACGACTTCCACGTTCGATGACGCCGACCGGATCACCAATCCCGGCTACGGCTACGACACCCTCGGCCGCACCAGTGCGGTTCCCGCCGGTGACGCTCTGGGCATCGGCAGCCACGCCGCCACCACCGGCGCGCTGGCGATCGGCTACTACGCCAACGACATGGTCGCCAGCCAGACCCAGAGCGGCCGCACCCTCGGCTTTGGCCTCGACCCGCTGCAAAACCGGATCACCGACACCACCGACACCGCCGGAACGACCAGCGTCAACCACTACGCCGACAACAGCGACTCACCCGCCTGGACCAGCACCGGCACCGGCTGGACCCGCAACCTGGTCGGCATCACCGGCGGCCTTGCCGCAACGGTCGACCACGCCGGCACCGTCACCCTGCAACTGGCCAACCTGCACGGCGACATCGTCGCCACCAGCACTGACGATCCCGCCGCGACCGGCCCGATCGGCTACGGCGAGGCCACCGAATACGGCGCACCCCGCGAGGCCGCCACCGCACCAGACAGCTACGGCTGGCTCGGTGCACAGAGCCGGTCCTCCGATGCACTTGGTGGCGTAACCCTGATGGGATCGCGCCTCTACAACGCTTCCACAGGGCGATTCCTGTCAGTTGACTCGGTGGCAGGCGGTAACGACAACGCCTACGTCTACGTCGCGAATCCAATCAACCAGTTCGACCTCAATGGTCAATGCAACTGGTGGAAATACTCTGCCCGCTGCGCGCGCGGACTCCTCGCGAACAAACTCGCATACACCGTAATGAGCGTTGGCCTTGGCGTGGTGACGCGGGCGCTTGCAATCGCCCTCCCAGGCTGGGGATGGCTGGTCGGGATCATCGCGGGCGCAATTGGGCAGGGCGCTTTGAACGCATTGCATCAATGGGCGCAGTCCGGTCGCGTCAATGCCTATCAGGTGATCATGGCAGCTGCAGCAGGTGCGTTCGCGTCATCGGGAGCCGCAACCTGGATGTCAGCGAGGGCGGCGGCCAGGTTCCAACGTGCCATCTTCAGCACGAGCATCTGGGTCTCCCGGATGATCCCCTAGGAATAAGGAAATTCAGACATGGGATGGTGGCTGCCAGATCCTGAACTTGAGGGTCAAGAGACGGTGCTGTGGAGGGCTACGGCGAATCGTGCGCAAGACGGTGGGAGGCGGCACATCGGGGGTGTGCTTATGCTGACTGAACGGCGACTGCTTTTCACGCCTGGGCGGTTCGACGCGGTAACCGGTGGCCAACCCTGGTGGGCGCCGAGGGGTGCGATCGTTGCGATTGACGAAGTGCCTCGTAGTGCGGGGTTCCACCTGGGGTCAGCCGCTGCCGGCAATCGTCGTCGTATGCGGCTATCGACTGCCTACGGGGGCCAAGAACTATTCACTGTCAACCAGGTCCGTCAGAAGGTGGCAGAGCTAAACTCACTGCTCGGTCTGCCTACCGCTTGACGGAACGGCCTCATCGGCAACTTCTCGCATCACGCTCACCATAAGCGCTCGTCTGACATTGCTGTCATCCGGGAACTAGGTCCGCGCTTGTAGAGGTTAGGACTACGCGACGCTGGGTGCGGACAGGCCGGGTGTGGTGTGCCAGTGCGACCATCGCGTCGCCGACCGTGTCTCGGGTTGCTTCGTGGGCAGCAACCGGTGATGGCAGCGGCCGGTCGAGTAGCCATGCCTGCCGGGCGGTTGGGGGTTCGATCGCGCCGGTCTGTTCGACGAGAACCGTTGTCCGGCGCAGGTAGGCAAGCTGCGGGCCAGCCGTGGGCTGCTCGCCGGCGCTGAGTACGGCGGCGACCTGCCTGGCGGTTTCAGTGACTGCCAGCGCGGCGGCCCACCGGCCAGCGTGGCTCCATTCCGGGCGCAGGATGCCGACGAGGTCGGCGGCGGCGCCGCAGAGCAGGCTGAGCGGTGCACCGCTGAAGGCAGCATCACCTGCCACGGCGACGCAGGCGTTTGCGAGTTCAGAGACGAACCGCTCGCGGTATCCGCCGACGTCTTGAGACAGGCCGTCATTGACTAGCAGCCGCAGTGCGCGGCCGAGGTGTCCGATCGCGCTTGCTGCGTCCGCGAGGCCGGCTGGGGTGCGGTCCGTCTTTGTGGCATGGAGGTTGGCGGCATCGAGCAGGTCATGGATCGAGGTGGCCACGAGGCTAGCCCAGGTGGAGCAGGGCGCGCCGGCCAGCTGCGGCGGCGTCGAGGATGGCCGTCTTGTCGAACTCCTGCGAGGGCAGGGTCGCGAGCAATCGGAGTGCGGCCCGGATCAACGCTTCGACATCGGCGTTCTCCGTCGGCACCGTTGCGGGTGGGCTGGGCGGATTGAGGTGCTCGAACGCCGCTAGGCAGAGCAGCCGGGTGCCGTTGTCGAGCTCGGTGACACTGGTCGCGGCAGCTCGGAACAGCGCCGCCGCAGCTGATTTTATTGCAAGGTTGTCGGCGTGGCTGGTCATCGGCGGGTTCCTTCCGGTGAGAGATCAGCGGTGAGCATGCCGCCGCGGCGGGTACTGAGTAGGGCGCCAGCCGGATCTGTGGATGAATCGCTGTCGGCGGCAAGGACGGCCCGCCGCTCCGCGCTGGCCGCCGGTTGGGTGTAAGCGGTCACTCGGCTTTCGGCGGGCCAGTCCTGGTGCTTGCCGGTGCGGCAGGTGCTGTCGCCGAGCCGGCTGGCCATCCGTTCGCAGAACATCGGATAGCTGTACCGCTGCCAGTCCTCGAGCAGATGCGGACCGGTCGCCTCTTCGGCCTCCCAGCGCAGAAAGGCCAGCACCGCCAACTCACGGGCGATATGGGGGTGGTGTGGCCAGCATGCTGGGATGAGGTGAGCTGGTCGCCAGGCGTAGTCGGTGTTGAGCCACACCGTGACCGCGTCGCACCAGCGCCACACCGCGGCCCGCAGGTGTTCCGGGCACGTCGCCGGCTCCCACGGTCGTGGAAGCTCGGACAGGTCTTCCAGGGCTTGCATCTGCTCAGGGTCGCCCTCGCGCAGCATCGCCAACATCTCCAGGGCTTTCAGAATGGAGCCGGATGGCTGCGGAAATCGGTTCAGGATCACCAGGACCACCCCGCTGGGGTGGAAACGCCGCCGTGCGGTTGGTCGTCCTCAGCGATGACTGACGGTGTCAGCCGATGCTGGCGCGCGTAGGCGATGGCGTCGGCGGTTCGCCGGGTGAGATCCGACGTTGCGGCCCGGTTGCCGTTGACCAGCGCGCGGGCGTCGTCCAGTTCGGCCTTGAGCAGTAGGCCGTCCTTGCCGTCGAAGCAGCGGCGCAGCTTGGCGATGATGGGCGGGGCGTTGCCGGCGACGACGAGGGCGTGTCGCTCGGGAATGCGGCGGATGTCGCCGGGGCGCAGCACGCGCACGTCCTCACCGGAGCGGGAGGTGCCGATGCCTCCGGGGCCGTCGCTGATGGTCTGGCGGCTTATTCTCACGTCGTCGATCAGGTCGGAGATCTCCTTGTAGAAGTGGATGTCCTTGCCGCCGCCGAAGATCACCAGGTTGTTGGTGAGCCCGAACAGCGATCGGGCTTCGTCCTCGCCGTAGGACACGACCATCTGCTTCCAGGTCTGGCTGGCGTAGATGAAGGACAGCCCCAGCGCGCGCTCGTTGGCCATCCGCACCCGCAACGTCGGCAGCGGAGTGGTGGAGGGCAGCTCGTCCAGGCAGGCCAGGAAGCAGGGCGTCATCCGCCCGTATGGAGAGCTGTTCGCGGTGTCCAGCGCGGTGTCCAGGACGTGCTCGGCGACCGCCGTCATCAGCGGCGCGGCCGAGGCGTACGGGTCTTCCCGACCGAGCAGGTACACCGTGCCCTGCTTGGCGATCAGGTCGGCGATGTCAGTCGCCGGCCGCTCACGTGACGGCACGCAGCGGGCTCGGATCTCGGGTTGGAAGAACAGCGACATCGCCTGCTGGACGGTGGTGACGGTGTTGCCGACGGTGTCGGCCGAGCCGTGCAGGGCACCGGCGAGCAGGCCGTCCCAGAACTTCGCGGCATGCGGGTGCTGCTGAAGTAGCTCGGCGGGCTGCTCCGCCGCGACGGGATTGGCCACCCACTCCAGAACGTGCTCGAGCGTGCGCCCAGTCAACGCGGCGGCGTGCAGGAATCCCTGCAACACCTTGGCCGTCTCAGCGGCGTAGAACCGGGCCGCGCTGTCCTGCCGGCCACCGCTCACCGCTCCGGTGACGGTTCCGGCGCGAACGCCTTCGCTCGCTTCTCGGCGACGATCGGGTCGACACAACCGGCGATCGGGTCCCACACGAACTCCGGCAACCCCGGGGCGGCGCCGAACGGGTCCAGCACGGCGATCGGGCGCGGCGGGCCACCAGGGGTGAGTGGCCGGTGGCGCCTATGAGCCGTCAGCAGCAGGTCATCCACCTTCGTCAGGGTGGCCATTCCGGCGCCTCGGTGCGCGAGCAACGCCGGTGCTAGGACGTCGAGGGTTTTGCCCGAGCCCTGCTCGCCGTAGACGCCGGTGGTCCGGTCATACCGACACCACAATTCCACGCCGTGAGGGGTCCGCGACCGCCCTAGTCGCCAGCCGATGTCGGTCGGTTCGAAGCTCATCAGCCGCTCCCCTTCGATGCTTTTGCCCCGTGAAGATCAGGACGGATGATCGCGCGAGCAGCGCGCAGGCGGCTGATTCCGAGCACCTGCTCGGCCTCGCTGCGGGTGGCCATGCCACCGCGTGCGTCACCGGGTCGCCGGTAACGCGTGACCAGCACGGCACCGGTGATCGATGCGGCGATGGCCGCCAGCTCGCATACCGCAACGCACAGGTATACCGCTACCGGCCCGGCCACCAGCGTCGCTTGGCGGTCTCCGAAGCCCTGGCCGGGACGTCCGGTCAACAACCCACCGATGACGTGACCCATGGCATCTGTCCCACTCGGCCACACCCAGCCCCGCCCGAACAACGCCGACGCTACGCCCAGCCCACACAGCGCGGCGAGCCCGAGCACCAGTAGCGCGCTGCCGAGGATCGCCACCGCGGTCTCCCAGCCCTGGCCGATCGACTGAGGGTCCCGGTGTCGCTGCTGCGGCGCGGTCATCGTGCTAGCTCCATGAACTTCTCCTGATCCACGGTCATCAGCCGATGCGCCGGACGTGGGTGATCTGCCCGGACCATTGGGTGGCCTCTCGGCCATCCGGTCGGCGCCGGACGCGTAACCGGTGAGGTCACGGATCACCTGGCCGACCGCGGTCTCGGCGCTCGGGTCGAACGGCACGTGTTGGGAGCCGACCAGGCCCCGGACCAGCAGCAGCCATCGGGAGAACACCATCGCCGCGCGGCGCTGCGCCTCGGCGCGGGGCAGCGCGGTCCAGTCGCTGCCCAGCGGCCCAAAATCGAGGGGGTTGATGCGGGCGGGCAGGCCGTGCCCGACGGCGTGCGGCTCGACCCCGAGCGCGCGGCACAACGGCTCGTACTCGTCCTTGACATCGCCCAGAATCAGAGTGCGGTACCCGAAGGCCATCATCCGCAGGCAGAACATCTTCACAGCGCCGGACTTCCCTCGCCCGGGCGCGCCGAGAAACATGATGTTCGGGTTGGTGACCCCAGCGGTGCCCTGCAGCGTCCAGGCGATCGGGTCGACGTGGAACGCGCCACCGGACAGGAAGTCGATGCCCATCTGCGCGCCGGTCGACGGGAGCCCGTCACCGGCGATCAGCGGCCACACCCCGCCGACCTGCTCCGATGTCATCCGGTAGGCCGCGACCGGGGCAGGAACCGGAGCCCAGCCGCAGGCACGGCCAGAGCGACCGTGCCTGCCGACCATCACCTGAAAGGGGTCGACGTCCTTCGCCCGGGCCGGAGCCGGTGCCAGCGGCGGCAGTTGATGGCCGAAGTCCGCCACCAGCTGCGCAACCCCTCTCCCATTGCGATGCTTCTGACCTCGGAAGCTCATTTGGAACCCCGTCGCTTCGGCAAGCCGATCTCGAGCGGGATGCAGGCGGCGGCGAACCCTGAGTCCTGGGCCAAGTCCAACCGGAGCGGCTTGAAGCCGGAGCCGGTGATGTCAGATTCCAACCGTCTGCCGAAGTCGGTGATCGACAAGGTGTCAGGCACGGTCACCGCGGCGGCGATTCCCACCCGCACGAAGGCGTTGCCGTCGGCCAGCCGGACGTCCTGGCCTTCGACCTTGGCGGCGTCGCGGCGGTGGGAGGCGCGAACCTTGAACCCGCTCTTGCGGCGGATCTCGGCCGCGAGGTCTGATGACATCGACTCAGCTCCGACCATCCGATCGGCCTTGTCGTGGCTGATCGGCTCGAAGAACACGGTCACCGAGCGCCTCTGCCCCGCTGTGGTCGGCGTGAAGACCGGTGCCAATGCCCCCATCACTGCCCCCTTGTCGGGCAGGAGGATCGTGCAAGTCGCCGAGTGCCAGGCGTCGTGGGCGTAGTAGCGCCGCTCCGGGTTGGGCGTCGACGTAGGGCCGGCAGCGGCCATCGGCAACGTCGCCGCGACGTGAGGGTCGCTCTGGGCGACGATGTCAGCCGCGGTGAGCCCAGCCCGGTCACCCGGCGCGAAGCCGGTTCGGATCGCCGCCGCCAGCGCGGGTGAGTCCAGCCAGGCCACGCTGGTGCAACCGACCGGCCCCATCAGTCGCGCTTCGATCCCGCCCATCACCCCGTACAGCACCCGGGCGCGGCCGTCGACGCCGCCGCCGGCCTCTTTGGCCTGCTTCGCGATCCGCCCTTCCGGCACGACGACCGTCACGAACGCCTCGTGCCGCACCCCGGCCTGGGTCATCAGCTGCGCCAGCTCTGCGTTAACCGCCAGCGCCAAATTCGGTGCGTCCTTGCGCAGGTTGGCCTGCAGCCATGCGGAGCGTTCGGCGCCGTCGTCGGGGACAGTGCGGATCTGTAACGCGATCACCGACACCAATTCCGCGGTCGCGGCACCATCGAGCAGCTCGGACAGGCCATTGCCCATCCGAGTCCGCGCCAGCACCTCCGACAGGCCGATGCCAGGGTGCGTGATGCGGGCGACGACCGCCCAGGTGCGCTCGCGGTTGTCGGCGACGATCGCCGGACGGGCCAACAGCGGACCGAACGGCGGCTCGTCATGGGTGCGGACACCTGACAGCACGCCGGGCAGGTCGGCCTCGTCGAACCTCTCCACGGCACCCGCAGCAGCCTTCGACTGCCAGTCAGTCCAACGCATGACAACCCCCATGCAACGAAGGAGGGAATCAATCGCCCAGCGGAACGCCGAGCGGCCCCGAACGGGAACGGCGACAAGCACAATCAGCACCGCCCACGCCGGCAGCCAACCCAGCGCGGCCAGCCACTGGCGCGCTCCTGCGGCGATCAGCAGCGGCAGGCCACCCAGCAGGATCGCGATCCACGACCCACCACCGAGGCCGAGGAACCAGCCCTGCCTATCTTTCGACCAGCCGCCGTAACGAACCGGGCTGACATGGGCATCGAATTGGCGAGTCACAGCGCGACCACCGCGGCCGTTGCCTCAGACCCGCCCGCCACGCCCGCGCCACCGGCGCCGCCGCTGGGACGAGCGCCGCCTGGCATGGGAGGCGTTGGGAGCTCAGGCATCGACCCGCCGCCAGATTCACTGCCGGCACCGCCGGGTCCGCTCCTTGAACCAGACGACCCCTTGCCGGAAGACCGACCGCGGTCGGAGCTGCGGCTGCTGCGCTCGTCGGTCGGGGTCATGCTGTAGCCCGGTGAGCCGACGCCGGCCTGGCCGAGGATGTCCGAGCTGAGATCGGCTGCCCTGTGCGCGAATGAGGTGGCGGCCTGCATGCCCATCCCGAACGCGCCCAGCGCGCTGGAAAGCCTCGATTGCGTCTGGGACTCGCCACCGGAGCGGCCATCGCCGCTGCTCTGAGTCGCGGCCGAGCTGCCGGCGGACTGGGCACCGCCGCCGATGATCCCGGACATGCCGCCAGCGTTGGACCACGACTGCCGCAGCGCCGCACCCGAGGCGGTGCCGGGCTCGACGAAGGCGAGCAGCCGGAACAGGATCATCGGGCAGCAGGCGCCGATCGCGATCACGATGCAGCCGACAACCGCCATCCCGGCGTGCGCGGTGTTGGTGGCGTTCGCGAAATCGCTAACCTGCTTGGCGTTCAGTGGGTCGCACAACGTGCCACCGCACATCAGCGGTTTGGGAGCGTCGATGACGCCGGTCGACAACTTCACCCCGACGCCGAGCACTAACGCGGCCATCGGCGAGATCAGCAGGCAGGAGAAGAACCAGCGCAGCGTCTTCCAGAACCACACCTTGCCGATCTCGCTGACGAGGCCGCCGGCCGAGATCGGGGCTGTGGCCACCAGGATGATCAGCGCGGCCTCGCGGACGAACATGATCAGCACGTAAAAGAACGCGGCCGGGATGACGATGAACACCCCGAGCACGCCGAGCACGGTGGCCAGCGTGATGTCGGTGATCTTGTCCGGGAACGACGCGCTCAGATCGACCTCGGACAGCTCCTGGACGTGCAGCATCTGCTCCAAGATTCCCTGCTCGAGACCGGAGGCCGCCGCGACGAATCCGGCCGCGAGCCCGAGGTAGGCGACCCACACGAGCCCGAATTGGGCGATGCCAATCAGGACGCGCCCTATGGACTCGCCGTCGCGGCGGATCAGAGCCACGCTTAGTTGGGTGAACATCATGATCACGGCCAGCGTGGCGCCGAGCCACAGCGTCGTCGGAAGCACCGAGCCCATCGGGCCGGCAGCGGATAAGTCGGGTGTGGTGAAGGCGTCGATGATCTGAAAGGCCAGTTTCAGCAGCCAGAGCGCGGCCGACCACAGGCCGGTCATCGAGGTAAGCCAGGCATCGCCCGCGGCGGCTGAAGCTGCGGTGCCGAGCCACTTCAGCGGGTTGGCATCGCCGAGGCCGAACGCCTCGACCTGCTGCCCAGGACACGGCAGGTGGTGGCAGCCGGCAGCGAGCACAGCGGCGCCGCTCATCGGAGGGCCTCCTGCCGCAAGTCGCGGTAGCCGACGGCAAGCGCGGTGTCGGTACCCGGCCAGACCGACGGGGCGGGCGCGGGCTCGGAGCCGGGGCCGATCATCCAGCGAGCGCCGGTCCAGACCATCCGCTGGCAGTCCGCCGCCGCCCCTCGCGCGGTCTGCTGCAGGGTCACGTCGACCTCGAAATCGACGCAGGGCAGCACGAAGTCCGCACCGACACTGCCCTTGATCAACCCCATCAGCGGGGTGGCCACGATCGCCAGCCGGCTGTTGCCACCGCCGGACAGCCCGGCGGCGTTGAAGAACTCGGCCATCGCCCGCACACCCGACCAGCTGCTAGTGGGTCCGCCGGGCAGAGCCCAGGCCCGGATGACTTCGCGGGCACCCGCGAGGGTGCTTGACTGCAGCGCGGTCTGGTCGATCGCGGCCAACTGCGCCATGGCTCCCTGTGGGGTGCGCGGGAAGCCAGTCGGAACCTTCG
This sequence comes from Jatrophihabitans sp., assembly GCA_036399055.1. Classification (NCBI taxonomy): domain Bacteria; kingdom Bacillati; phylum Actinomycetota; class Actinomycetes; order Jatrophihabitantales; family Jatrophihabitantaceae; genus Jatrophihabitans; species Jatrophihabitans sp. Next base: position 66,075 of record DASWNX010000004.1, on the reverse strand, counting down.
CCGGCCCGATGCTCGTCGGAGCGGGCAGGATGATCGGCACGCCGGGGTCGTGCGTCGACACCGGCCCGGGGTGAGAGGCGTCCTCATCGACGGTGGGCATCGGCTTGTCGGCTAGTGCGTCACGTGGGTCGACTGCGGTGCCGGATCGCATCGACGTCCCGGTACCGCCGCCCGTCGAGCTGCTGGTGCTGGTCGTTTTTTGTTCCGCCGTGTGCCCAACAGGGGCAACGGCGTAGACCACGGCCAGCACGATCCCGACGACGAGCAACACCCCTGTCGCGCCGGCGCCGATCAGCAGGGCGAGCATCTTTCGGCGGGACCACTCGGCAGCTGGTTGGTGGTTGGCGCCGCGGCGGCTGATCATCAGCAGCCGCTTCCGGTGATGCTGCTGATGATCACGTAGCCGACGACGTAGACGATGGCGCCAACCAGGCAGATCATCAGCCCGTCGAAACCGAGCCGGGCGCCCTTGGGGTGATGAGTCACCCGGCCCCAGATCAGCATCCCGACGGAGACAAGAACGAGATGGCCAGGATGGCCAGCACCCCCCACTTCACCCACGCCAGGACTTGGTCAGCCCAGCTCTGCATTCCTGGTGGCGCCTGCGGACAGACACCACCATTGGACGTCGGTGAGGGGGTGGGCGGCGCCGCCATCACCACTAGAAGCTTCGTCGCGAGCACGTCGCTCATCGCAGTCGTCACTCGGTTCCTTTCATTAGCGGCGCCGACTGCGCCGACGCGGTCGTGTCGCCTGAGTGGGTGGCGTCTAGCAGTTCCAGCAGCGCCCGGCCAACGGCAGCGACCGGCTTCGGTAAGGGGGAGCTAGTCAGACCGGTGACCTCGAGCCGGCGAACGGTAGGCACGGTCACGACGGCGTTACCCCCGCGCAGTGCCCGCAGCCGGGGACCGAGGCTGGCGCTCACCTCGCCGGGCCACCTGGCGGCGCCTACGGACGCGACGATCACCGGGCCGGTGACCGCGTTGAGGACCTGCTCGACCAGCCGCACTCCTGGCACGGTCGGGCGACACACGACCACCGTGGGCCAACCGCCGGTGGAGAGCCGGGTCAGGCTGTCGGACATCGGTGAGCCAAGGTCGATGACGACCAGGCCGTCATCCGAGGCAGCCAGCGCGGGCCAGCCGGTCAGGCTGTCGTCGCTCGCCCGCTGGTGGATAGTTACGCGGCCGCGACTACCGAGCCGCCACGCCCCGCTCGGGTCGACGCCCAGTTCGGCATCGGCTACGGCGACCAGGCCGGACCGGGTTGGATGAGCCGTCTCGACAAGGTGCGCTCCCCTGCCCACTGCGGCGGCCGCATCGGCGATCGCCAGCGCGACCGTGGACGCACCGGCTCCCGCGTGAGCCGCGACCACACTCACCCACCACTCCTCCAGCCGATAGACCGGCTGCCCGGAGGACGCGTCCACCGGCCAGCCGCCTCGTGCGGCATCGGTGAACGGGTCGGTGCGGGTCGAGGCCGCCCCACACCCGTGAGAGGCGGCCCCGACCTCCCCCTGCTTCGACGCGGCCAACGTCCCCGGCTCGGATGGCTCACGGGCTTCGACACCTGGTCAGCGCGTGTCGGGCTGCAGCGTTCATCGCCCTCGGTCGAGTCAACCGTCGGCGGTATTGGTTGGGTACCCGGTCGAGACCAGTTCGATCAGGGGTCGAGATGGAATCCTGATGAGACGGCCTATGCGCAGGACAGGTGTGGGCCACTGATCGGTGCGCACAAGTTCGTAGGCGAGCGTTCGACCGATTCCGAGCAGGCGTGCTGCCTGCGGCACGTCCAGGACGGCCGGCAACACCGCACGCTGCGAACCGCCCAGCATGGCGTTGCCCGAGGGGCCCCTCCCGACTGCTTTCCGGGTGGGAGCTCGACGATGTTGGCTACATCACTCGGGGTTGGCTGAGCTCTCATGACGATGTCCCTTCGGCCGGCCGCTTCTCGTGGCCTTCATAAGGGCAGGTCAGGAAGGGTGACCGTTAGTGCCAGACCCGGGGTCACGAATTTATAACAAATCGGGGCCAGAAGGCCCTCGCTCCTGACCACTCGCCCCTCATCGCTCGAAGCGGAGTAGCCCCAAATTCGTGCCGTTCGGATCCCAGGCGACTCGGGGAGTGCCGTGCCGTGACGACCAGTTCGAGGGTCAACTGGGGGTCAAGCCGCACCTTCCGCCTAAGCCGGAGATACGTCATCCCCGAGAATCCGGGCTTGTGTGGTGGAGCTGAGGGGATTCGAACCCCTGGCCCCCTCGATGCGAACGAGGTGCGCTACCGGACTGCGCCACAGCCCCCAACCAAGACCGAAGATTACCAGCCTGCCAATTCGACCGACCTCACCGGGCGGCGCCGTCGACTGCCCTGCGCGATCGCGGCAGCGCCGTCAGACTGCCCGGCGCATCGACCGCTCGTCGAACTGCTCCTCGACGTAGAGGCCGGTGAGGTCCACGGTGTCGGCGGCTCCGCGCAGCTGCACGTCCTCATCGTCGATCCGGACTACGGTCTCGGCGTCGGCTCGGTAGGGAAGCTGCTCGGTCGCGTCATACCCCCGGGGCTTGGCCAGGCCGGACCGCTGCTGGCGCTGCTCCCGACGTGCCCGGTCATGCAGAGCCTGGTTGCGCAGGAACAGCAGGTAGCTGGCCAGCGAGGCCGTGAAGACGAAGGTGAGAGTCCAGGCCAGCGCGCCGCCGGCTATCAGCACCCACAGCAGTCCGATGACCGTCCCGGCCGTGAGGATGGCTAGTGACCGCTGGCGGCGAGCCATCATCTGACGGCGAGCGTCGGACATGTCGGCCTTGGCGATCTGGTCGGGGTACATAACTGCCTCCAGGGCGGCGGGCACCGGACGGCGGCCCGCGGGTGGAACCTGCGGCCGCAACGGGCCCCCAGGGATGAACACTTGAGCGTGGCTGGCTGGTCGGCGGCCGGCTCGGTCCTCAGCCGCGGCCGACCGGGTGGTGTCAGCGAGGGGGCCGTGGCTGGCCAGCGCCCGCATCGCGCCGCCGAACCGGGCGACCGAGCGCTCGCCGGCGCGGTCGTCCTTGCGCTTGACGAGCATCGGTACCAGGACGATCAGCCAGAGGACGGCCAGCACCAGCACCGTCATCGTCGGCGAAATCATCCACCATCTCCTGTCACACCTGTCCCAGCTATGCAGGCAACGCTAAGACGCCGCTTCGCCCGATGTCCGCAGGCGCGCCGGGTGTCAATGTCAAGTGCCGCTTTATGGTTCGGAAGAAGGCAGAATCTCAGGCAGCTCAGGCAGCTCAGGCAGCTCAGGCAGCTCAGCGGCTCAGGCCGCTCAGTCCAGCTCAGCCCGGCGGCACCGGCAGGCCGCTCAGCCGGGACAGGGTGGTGCCGGTCTGAATCTCCTCCGTGGTGATGGCGAAGCACAGGTGGTCGCGCCAGCCGCCGTCGATGTTGAGGAACCGCTCGTGGTAGCCCTCCTGGCGCAGGCTGAGCTTCTCCACCACCCGGATGCTGGCGTGGTTCTCGGGCCGGATGTTCACCTCGACCCGGTGCAGCAGGGCCTCGGTCAGGCAGTGGTCGATGGCCAGCGCCAAGGCGGTCGGCGTGATCCCGCGGCCGGCCACCGAGGAGTCGATCCAGTAGCCGACGCTGCACGAGCGAAGCGCTCCGCGTACCACGTTGGACACGTTCAGCTGGCCGACCAGCCGGTCGCCGTAGACGATCGCGAACGGCAGCATCGTCCCGAGCCTTGCCGCCGAGCGCAGCCGTGACAGCGCCCGGTGGTACTCGGCGACCGAGTTGCGGCTGTGCCAGGACTGGCTTGAGGTCGGCTCCCACCTCGCCAGCCATTCGGCGTTGGCCATCCGGCTGCGGCTCCAGGCTCCGCCGTCGCGCCGGCGCAGCGGTCGCAGCGTCACGGGTCCGGCGGTCAGCACCGCCGGCCAACCCGGATGCAGCTGCGACATCTCAGCGCTGGGCGAGCATCAGCGGCTGAACTGTCACCCGCGAACCCGGAACCACCTCGGTCACGTCCTCATCGATGACGACCAGGCAGTTCGACGCGGCCAGCGCGGCGACCAGATGCGAGCCGGCGCCCCCGACCAGCGACACCGAGTACCGCCCGTCCGGCTCGCGGTGCAGCAGGCCCCGGCGGAACTGCCGCTTGCCCTCGGGGCTGTCCATGCGCTCCAGCGCCATCGCCTGGATGCTCTGCCGGTGCACGTTGCGCTTGCCCAGCAGCTTGCGGATGGCCGGACGGACGAACACCTCGAAGGACACCAGCGCCGACACCGGGTTGCCCGGCAGGCAGAAGATCGGCGTGCGCTCGCGGCCCAGCGTGCCGAAGCCCTGCGGCGAGCCCGGCTGCATCGCGACATCGGTGAACTCGACCGTGCCGAGCTGGCTGAGGGCCTCCTTGACGATGTCGAAGGCGCCCATGCTCACCCCGCCCGAGGTGATGATCAGGTCCGCGCGCAGCAGCTGGGAGTCCAGCACGTCGAGCAGGCGGGCGTGGTCGTCAGGGATGATGCCGACCCGGTAGGCGTCGGCGCCGGCGTCGCGGGCCGCGGCCGCCAGCATGTAGGAGTTGGAGTCCGACACCTCGCCGAACCCGGCCTGCTTGCCGACGTCCACCAGCTCCGAGCCGGTCGAGATCACCACCACCCGGGGACGCGGCTGCACCATCACCCGGTCGTGCCCCACCGCGGCGAGCAGCGCGATCTGCTGGGGCCCCAGGACCGCCCCAGGCGCCAGCGCCAGCGCGCCCGCGGCCAGGTCTTCACCGGCCCGCCGCACGCACTCGCCGCTGCGCACCGGGCGGTTGATCTGCACCCGGGCCACCCCGCGGTCGGTGTGCTCGAGCGGGATGACGGCGTCCGCGCCCGGCGGAATCGGCGCTCCGGTCATGATCCGCATGCACAGCCCCGGCCCCATTCCAGACACCGACCGGGCGCCGGCCAGCACGTCGCCGACGACCGGCAGCGAGACCGGCTCGGCCTCACTGGCCTGCCGCAGGTCCACCGCGCGGACCGCGTAGCCGTCCATCGCGGCGTTGTCGAAGCCGGGCAGCGGGGCGTCGGCCACCACCTCCTCGGCCAGCAGCAGCCCCTGGGCGTCCAGCAGCGCCAGCTGGATGGGGTCGATCGAGCCGATCGTCGCCAGCACCTTCTCCAGCTGCTCGGCCACCGGGCGCAGGACCGGCCGGCTCGCGACGGCAGGCGGCGAGGGCTGCTGCCCGGCGTCGGCAGCCTCTGCCGGCGGCGCCACCGGGATGGTCTCGGTCGGCCAATCGCTGCTGCTGTCGCTCACTTCGGTGCGCTCCTACGGCTCGGGCGGCGGTGCGGGGGCCGGTGCATGCGGTCCAGAGAGTGCTGACACCTGCTACTTCAGGGTGCGGACGAATTCTGCCAACCAGCCGGAGAAGTCCTCGCCCAGCTCAGGATGCTCACACGCCAGCCGCACCACCGCACGCAGGTAGTCCTGCCGGTCACCGGTGTCGTAGCGGCGCCCGGAGAACACGACTCCGTGTATCGGCACCCCATCCTGCCCCAGCACCCGCATCGCGTCGGTCAGCTCCAGCTCGCCACGCGCGCCCAATTCGGTGCGGCGCAGGGCGTCGAAGATTCCCGGCGGCAGCACGTACCGCCCGATCACAGCCAGGTTGGACAGCGCTTCCTCAGGCTTCGGCTTCTCGATCAGCGTCTCGATCTCGATCACGCCGTCGACGACCTCGCCGGCCGGCTTGATGCTGCCGTAGAGCGAGATGAACCGGCCCTCGACCTCGATCAGGCCCACCACGATGCCACCGGTCTCGGCCTGCACGTCCAGCATCCGGGCCAGCAGCACGTCCCGCTCGTCGATGATGTCATCGCCCAGCAGCACCGCGAACGACTCATCGCCCACGAACGCCTCGGCGTAGGACACCGCGTCGCCGAGACCGCGAGCCTCACGCTGGCGGGTGTAGTGCATTCGCGCGAGGTCGGTCGAGCGGCGGATGCGGGCCAAGCGGTGCTTGTCACCCTTGCGCTCCAGGGCGTCCTCGATCTCCGGAGCGGCGTCGAAGTGGTCCTCGATGGCCGACTTGCCCCGGCCGGTGATGATGAGGACGTCGGCCAGCCCCTCCCGGGCCGCCTCGGCGACGATGTATTCAAGCGCCGGCACGTCCACCACCGGCAGCAGCTCCTTGGGCACCACCTTGGTCGCCGGGGCGAATCGGGTGCCGAGGCCGGCTGCCGGAATGACTGCCTTGCGGGCGCGCCGCCCAGTCGAGTCAGCGGGTCGGATCTGCGCGTCGGAACTCATAACAGCGAGACTAGTCAGGTGACCGACAAGACCGCGCTGCGCTCGGCCGTCGCGGCGGCCCGGGCCCAGCGCGGCGAGCAGGAGCGCTCTGATGACCGGGCCGCGATCCGCGCCCACGTGCTGGCAGGTTGCCGGGCCGGGCGGGTCCAGCCGGGCAGCCTGATCGCCGCCTACGAGCCCCTGCGCACCGAGCCCGGCTCGACCGAGCTGCTGGCCGCGCTGGCCGAGGACGGCCACCGGTTGATCGTGCCGGTCACGCTGGCCGACCGCGACCTGGACTGGACCGGGTGGAACCCCACCGGCAAGCCCGGGCCGCGTCTGGGCCTGGACGCCATCGCCGCCGCCGCGCTGGTGATCGTTCCGGCGTTCGCGGTCGATCTGGCCGGGCGCCGGCTCGGCCGGGGCGGCGGCTCCTATGACCGGGCGCTGGCCAGGGTGAAGCCCGGCACGCCGGTGGCCGCGCTGCTCTACAGCGACGAGCTGCTGCCCGAGGTCCCCGTCGACAGCTGGGATCTGCCGGTCGGCTCGGTCGTGACGCCGGACGGCTGGCGTGACCTGACCGGCGGTTGAGCAGCGCACGCGGGGGCCGAGTGGACGGCAGAGCGGTCCATGCCGCACCATTGTTAGCAGTCACCGGACGAGAGTGCTAAGTCCGTCGAACACCGCACGATGCGAAAAGGAGTCCTGACACCCATGCCGACGTACCAATACGCCTGTACCAGCGACCAGTGCGGCCTGCGCTTCGAGCGGGTTCAGGCCTTCACCGACCCCGCTGTCAGCGAGTGCCCGGACTGCAGCGAGCGGGTCCGCAAGGTGTACAGCTCGGTGGGCGTGGTGTTCAAGGGGTCCGGCTTCTACCGCAACGACAGTCGTGAGGCCGCCAAGACCGGGGCCAGCGCCAAGTCCGACTCCGACGGCGCGGCGAAGAACGGCAACGGCGGCAAGGACACCGGCAAGGCCGATGCGGCCAAGAGCGAGTCCGGCTCGGGCTCGGCCAAGTCTGCTGAGTCCTCGGGCTCGGGGTCCTCGGGCTCGGGCAAGGGTTCAGCAGAGTCGTCTTCCAAGGGCAAGACCGAGTCCGCCAAACCGGCCGCGTCCGTCGCCAGCTGAGCACGCTCTCGCCTCAGCCGTCACCGGCTGTGGACGGCGGGGAGTTGTCCACAGATTGACCCAGGTGGCTGTCCTGGAGAGGCGCGGCGGACCACGCTCAGGTCATGGTCATCGCCGCGTCCCGGCTCCGGTCAGCCGGCCTCCTCTCAGCTCTGGCGGGCTGGCCCCGCCGAGTCGCGGCATTGCTCTGCCTCGCAGTGGCCGCGCTGTCAGCGCTGGCCTCGCCTGCCGCGCCTAGCCACGAGCACCGTTCTCCGGTGCTGGTCACGTCCAAGCCGTTGCCACCGGGCACGGTGCTGACGGCGGCAGACCTGGCGACAGCGCTCTGGCCGGAAGAGGCCGTGCCGGCCGCCGCGGTGCGCCGGCTCTCCGACGCGCTCGGCCACACCGTGGGCGCGGCCATGAGCCGCGGCGAGCCACTCACCGCCGCCCGATTGCTCGACACCGGCATCTCAGCCGCCCTGGCGCCGGGCCAGGTCGCCCTGACCATCGGCCTGGCCGGCGGCGACCAGGCAGCCATCCTGCACGCCGGCGCCCTGATCGACCTGTACGCCGCCGACGCAGACACAGCGCTCATCGGGGGCAGCCCGTCGCCGTCGGGCGGCGGGCGCCGGTTGGGCACGGGTCTGCGGGTGCTTGCCGTCCTGCCGCCCTCGCCTGAGCGGGCCGGTGACAGCGGAGGCGCCAGCCTGGTGATCGCCGCCGACCGTGCCACCGCGGCCCGGTTGGCAGACCGTCCGGCGGGGCAGTTCCTCGCTAGCCTGGTGCCTCCGTCATGAGGCCGTGCGACGCGTGGGACACCGGTGCGTTCGGGGCCTCTCCTGAGAGGGGTGGGCATGCTCAAGGGTTTCCGCGATTTCGTGATGCGGGGCAATATCGTCGAGCTGGCGATCGCAGTGGTGATCGGCTCCGCTTTCGCCAAGGTCGTCGACTCCTTGGTCTCCTCGATCATCACACCGGTGCTCAACGCGTTGCCGGGCCTGTCGGTGAACGGGCTCAGTTTCGCTATCCGAGGCGGGGCGCTGGCGCCCAAGACCACCATCGACTTCTCGGCGATCATCAGCTCGATCATCGTGTTCCTGATGACCGCGGCCGTGGTGTACCTGATATTCGTGGTGCCGATGACCAGGGTCCAGCAGCTTCGGGCCAGCGGGCTGACCCCCGAGCCCGAGGCGGTGCCCGAGGCCACCTTGCTGCTTCGCGAGATCCGGGACGCGCTCGGCGCCAGGCCGCCGGAGGGCACCGCGGGGCCGACGCCGCAGCGTCCTCACCTCTGAGGCCTGCAGCTCAGCGGCGGTTCAGCCGTGGTGGGGCGGGCGCTCGGCCAGGTACCAGTCGTCGCCGTACTCAGCCGGGCCGTCGCCCCAGCCGAGATCATGCTCATCGGTGGAGCGCTGGGGCGTCAGATCCTCCCCCGGCTGGCGGGCAGGGCCTGCCGAAGGCAATGATGGAGCGTGAAGTGTTTCGCTGTCAGAGGGCTCGGGGGGTTGCTGACTGTGCTTCGACTCGGCCACCCCATCAGTGTGCCCGTTCTGTTCTGAACATCACGAGGAGGCCAATCCAATGTTGGACAAGTTGAAGAAGATCGCGGACCAGGCGAAGGAGAAGGCCGGGCCGATGGCTCAGCAGGCCAAGGAGAAGGCCGGTCCCATGGCTCAGCAGGCCAAGGAGAAGGCCGCCCCCATGGCTGGACAGGCCAAGGAGAAGGCCACCGAGCTGGCGAGCAAGGCCGCCCCCGCCGTGTCTCAGAAGCTCGACAAGGCGGCCGGCAGCCTCGACAAGGCCACCAAGGGCCGTTACACCGGGCACATCGACAAGGTGCAGGGCGTTGTGCACCAGACCGCGCAGAAGGTCGGGGACAAGTCCTCCGCAACCGGCACGGCCGGCGCCCCGACCAGCCCGACGGTGGTCACCGGGCCTGACACGGTGCTCAGCGAGCCGGTCTCACCGGTCGTGCTCCCCACCGAGCCGGTGATCTCGCCGACGCCGCCGGCGGGCTCGATCTCCGATCCCGACCCGGTCCTGGGCACGTCGCCGCGCATCGATGAGACACCCGAGGACAAGCCGAAGATCTGATGCAGTCCCAGGTCACCGTCCGGTATTGGGCAGGCGCCCGCCGGGCGGCCGGCCTGGCCTCAGAAGTGCTGTCCGCCGGCACCCTCGCCGAGCTGCTGGCCCAGTTGGAGGCTCGTCCCGGGCTGGCTCAGGTCATCGCGGCGAGTTCGGTGTTGGTCGACGAGGTCCGGCCCAGCCGCGACGATGTGCCGCTGGTCGCCGGGACGGTGGTGGACATCCTCCCGCCGTTCGCCGGCGGCTGAGCGGGGCCGCGGGCCCGGCGCTGAGCAGGCCGTTCGCCGGCGGCTGAGCGCTGGCCGTTCGCCGGCGGCTGAGCGCCGGCCCACAAGTCAGGGGCAGTTGACCCATTCGTCGGTGCCGTCGGCGAAGACCTGCCGCTTCCAGATCGGCAGCCGTGCCTTCACCTCGTCCACCAGCCGCTGGCAACTGGCAAAGGCCTCCCCGCGGTGCGCCGCGGTCACCGACGCGGCCAGCGCCACGTCCCCGATTTTCAGGATTCCGATCCGGTGGCTGACCGCCACCGCGAGCACCGCCGGGTCGGCGGCGATCTCTTCCGCGACCTGGCGCAGGACGCCCTCGGCGCTGGGATGGGAGGTGTACTCCAACTCCAGCACCGTCCGGCCGCCGTCGTGATCGCGAACGACCCCGCAGAAGCTCACATCGGCGCCAGCGGCGGCGTCCTGGGTCGCGGCCGAATGGGCAGCCACATCGAGCGGGGACTCGGTGATCTCGGCGATCCGGACCTTCATACCCCGCCTCCTGGACGGTGATCTCCCCCGGCCACCTGATCCAGCAGGTGACCCACCAGCGGCCGCAGCACCGCCAACCCGTCCCGGACCCCGCCGGGCGAGCCCGGCAGGGTCACCACCAACGCGTCGCCGATCAAGCCGGCCACCCCCCGTGAGAGCACCGAGGTCGGCACCTGGTCGACATTCGCCGACCGGATCCGCTCGGCGATCCCCGGAATGTCCCGCTCGATCATCGGGCTGACCGCCTCCGGCGTGACATCGGTCGGGCTCAGGCCGGTTCCGCCGGTGGTCAGCACCAGCCGGGCGCCGTCGGCCAGCACCTGCCGCAACGCCTTCTGGATCAACCCGATGTCATCGGGCACCACCAGTTTGGCCAGCACGTCATAGCCCCACTCCCGCAGCGTCTCGGCCAGCAGCCGGCCCGAGTCGTCCGGGCGCTCGCCCGCGGCCGACCGGTTCGAGCAGGTGATCACCGCGGCGCCGATCGAGGCGGTCATCGCGAGTCCCGGTCCCAGTCGCCGCGCCGGCCGCCGGCCTTGCGCTCCAGCCTGACGTCGGTCAGCACCGCCGCCCGGTCGACGGCTTTGACCATGTCGTACAAGGCCAAACCAGCCGTGACCACCGAGGTCAGCGCCTCCATCTCCACACCGGTCCGGTCAGCTGTGCGCACCGTGGCGGTGATCTGAACGCAGTCGACGCCGAGTTCGAGGTCCACCGTCACGCCGTGAATGGCCACCGGATGACACAGCGGGATCAGGTCCGGCGTGCGCTTGGCCGCGGCGATCCCGGCGATCCGGGCGACCGCCAACGCGTCGCCCTTGGGCAGGCCGTCGGCGCGGAGCAGACCGATCACCTCGGCCGTCGTCCTGAAGACACCGGAGGCGCTCGCCTCTCGCACGCTGACCTGCTTGGCCGAGACGTCCACCATCCGGGCGGCGCCGCTGGCATCCACATGGGTCAATTCCACGACCGCCAGCCTAGCCATGCGCGCCGGCGCCTGCGTCGCCAGCGACCGACCGCGCCCAAGCCGACGCCAGGAGCCATCCGCTGCCCACCCGCTGCCCACCCGCTGCCCACCCACCGCGTGGGACGGGCCGATCTCTTGCCACACCGCCACGGGGCGTCAGCCGCGAGGCTGGCCGTAAACTAGCCCGGGCCGGTTCGGCCCCCGGAGCCAAACAGAGGCGGAGCGGCACCCGAATGACGGCCATCGAGCACCCGCAGCGCGGCGGGACCGCGCCGGGTCAGCGCACGGGAATCGACCCGGACCGGCTGGCGGTCTGCCTGGCTGTGCTCGAGGAGTTGCACCAGGTGCCGCAGGATCACCCCGACCACGTCGCCGTCCGGCGGGCGACCGCGCAGATGTTCAAGTCGGTCAAGAAGCACCGCCGAGCCGAGAAGCGCGACGCCATCGCCACCGCCGACCGGGCGGTGATCGGCGCCACGGCCACTGGCTCGCCGAACCGGATCGACGACGAGACCCAGGGCATCGCGCTGGTGTCGGCCGTGGCAGGCGCCTCGGCCGGCACCCTGATCACGCCGCGGGCCTGTTACATCTGCAAGACCAAGTACCAGCAGGTCGACGCCTTCTACCACCAGCTGTGCCCGTCCTGCGCCGCCTTGAACCGGGCGCGGCGCGAGGCCCGGACCGACCTGTCCGGCCGGCGGGCGCTGCTCACCGGCGGCCGCGCCAAGATCGGCATGTACATCGCGCTGCGGCTGCTGCGCGACGGCGCGCACACCACCATCACCACCAGGTTCCCCAACGACGCGGTGCGCCGGTTCACCGCGATGGACGACAGCGCCGACTGGCTGCACCGGCTGCGCATCGTCGGCATCGACCTGCGCGACCCGGCCCAGGTGATCGCGCTGGCCGACTCGGTGATCGAGCAGGGCCCGCTGGACATCCTGATCAACAACGCCGCCCAGACCGTCCGGCGCTCCCCCGGCTCGTACGCCCCGCTGGCTGACGCCGAGTCAGCGCCGCTGCCCGACGGTCCGCTGCCGGAGCTGGTGAGCTTCGACCACACCAGCGACGCCCATCCGGCCGCGCTGGCCGGATCGCTGGCCCAGCACCCGGTGGCGCATCTGATCGGGGCCGAGTTGACGTCGCTGGCGCTGACCGCGGGTTCGGCCTCTGCCGACCGGATCGCCTCCCGCACCGCCATCGACGCCGGCGGCCTGGTGCCCGATCTGCACTCGGTGAACAGCTGGACCCAGCGGGTGCACGAGGTCGACCCGCTGGAGATGCTCGAGGTGCAGCTGTGCAACATGACCGCGCCGTTCCTGCTGGTCAGCAGGCTGCGCCCGGCGATGGCGGCGGCGCCCGCCCGGCGCAAGTACGTCGTCAACGTCTCGGCCATGGAGGGCCAGTTCGCCCGTGGCTACAAGGGCCCGGGCCACCCGCACACCAACATGGCCAAGGCCGCGTTGAACATGCTGACCCGGACGTCGGCCAAGGAGATGCTCAGCGACGGCATCCTGATGACCAGCGTCGACACCGGCTGGATCACCGACGAGCGGCCGCATCCGACCAAGATGCGGCTGGCCGACGAGGGCTTCCACGCGCCGCTGGACCTCGTCGACGGCGCCGCCCGGGTCTATGACCCGATCGTGCGGGGCGAGCTGGGCGAGGACATCTGCGGCGTCTTCCTCAAGGACTACGCCCCCGCCGCCTGGTGACGCGTCGAGCCTCAGCGCGACTGGTGAGGCGCGTCCGGCCTCAGCCCGACTGGTGAGATGGGTCGAGCCTCAGCCCCGACTGGTGAGACGCGTCCGGCCTCAACCCGAATGGTGAGACGGGTCGAGGCTCAGCCGGCAGCGGCTGCCAGCTCGCACAGCTTGGCCACCGACCTCCAGTTGCGGGTGGTGGCCGGGACGCCGAGCGCCTTGGCCACGAAGGCATTGCTCAGCTTGCTGCGCCCATAGCCGTCTGGCACGTTCACGAAGACCTCGCGGCCCACCAGCGCCAGCTCACCGGTCTCACCTGGCGGCGGGACGAGCTTGGCGACCCGGTCCGCGGGCGGCTTCTCGGCCAGAAAGGTGACCAGCAGCTTGGTCGGGTCGTCCTGGCGGTCTGTGAAGGGATTGGCCGACAGCACGGCGGCCAGCTCCGGACCGGTGCGCAGCAGGACGGTCACCTGCTTGCCCAGGTCCCGCTCGATCGCGGCCTGGAGATCGCTGATCAGCCGCCGCTCGTCCTGGGCCGGCGCTCCGAAGATCACATTGCCGCTCTGTATGTAGGTCCGCACCTGGGCGAACCCGAGGCCGGTGAAGACCTGGCGCAGCTCGGCCATCGGAAGGGTCGTGCTCGCGCCGAGGTTGACGCCGGCCAGCAGCGCCACATAGCTCGTCATCACAGCGTCCTCGTCTCCGTCGTCAACCATGCTCCCAGTCTGACCAACCCCGGCGACGATGACCTGGTTTCCCCACCCGCGCGTCGAGTACAACTGAATGAGCAGGTCACATGGACTCTTCGGGGGAGGAAGTCAGATGGCAACAGTCGAGGTAGCCACCGAGAACAGCGTGTCGGTGAAGCTGCACTACGAGGACTTCGGCAGCGGCAAGCCAGTGGTGTTGATCCACGGCTGGCCGCTGTCAGGGCGTTCCTGGGAGAACCAGGTCTTTCCGCTGGTGGCGGGCGGGCACCGGGTCATCACCTATGACCGGCGCGGGTTCGGCGCCTCGTCCCAGCCGTGGACCGGTTACGACTACGACACGTTCGCGGCCGATCTTGACGCGCTGCTGCGCCACCTCGACCTGCGCGAGGTCACCCTGGTCGGCTTCTCGATGGGCGGCGGCGAGGTCGCCCGCTACATCGCCACCTACGGAACGGACCGGATCGCCGGCGCGGTGTTCGCCTCCGCGGTGCCGCCCTACCTCTACAAGAGCGAGGACAACCCCGAGGGCGGCCTGGACGACGCCACCATCGCGCAGTTCGAGGGCGGGGTGATCTCGGACCGGATCGCGTTCCTGGACACCTTCACCACCACCTTCTTCAGCGCCGGGGACCACCTGCTGGTCAGCGAGCCGCAGCGGCTCTACAACCGCGACATCGCCGCGTTCGCCTCGCCCAAGGGCACCCTGGCCTGCATCACCGCCTGGGGCCGCACCGACTTCCGGGACGACCTGGCCAAGGTGAGCGTGCCGACGCTGGTGATCCACGGCGACTCTGACGCGATCGTGCCGTTCGAGGTCAGCGGCCGGCGCACCCACGAGACCGTCAAGGACAGCACCCTGGTGCTCATCGAGGGCGGCCCGCACGGCATCAACGTCACTCACGCCGAGCAGTTCAACACCGCGCTGCTGGACTTCCTGGCGCGCTGAGGGAAGATCGCTCATCGCTCGGTAGCCTCGAGCGATGAGCGACTTCGATCTCAACTTCTACTTCGACCCGGTCTGCCCGTTCGCCTGGATGACCAGCAAATGGGTGCGGATGGTGGCTGCCCAGCGCGAGTACAAGGTCGACTGGCGCTTCATCTCACTGCGGATGATCAACGCCGACGTCGACTACGACAGCCACTTCCCGCCGGGATACGAGTCCGGTCACCAGGCCGGCCTCAGGATGCTGCGGGTGGCCGCCCGGGCCCGCGCCGAGCACGGGCGCGAGTGCCTGGGCCCGCTGTACGCCGCCATGGGCGCCAAGGTCTTCGACTCCGCGCCCCGGATCTCAGACGACCGCACCGACTACACAGCCAGCCGGGCCTACGTCGAGCCGATCCTCGCCGAGGTGGGGCTTCCCCTTGAGCTCGCCGACGCCCTGGAAGACACCGCCTTCGACCCGGAGATCAGGGCCGAGACCGACGAGGCGCTGGCGCTGACCGGCAAGGACGTGGGCACCCCGATCCTGCACTTCCAGCCGCCGGAGGGCATCGCGTTCTTCGGGCCGGTGATCAGCCGGTTGCCCAGCGAGGAGCAGGCGGTGAGCCTGTGGGACAACGTGGTGGGCCTGGCGAGCTTCCCCGGCTTCGCCGAGCTCAAGCGGAGCCTGCGGGAGCTTCCGCAACTGCGAGCGCTCGGGGTCGAGCCCGACGAGGTCGGCGTCCAGGAGGACTGGCACGGGGGCAGTCGCCGCCAGAAGAAGTAGGGGCACCGAGGTCGGGGCACCGAGGTCGGGGCACCGAGATCGGGTCGCCGGGATCGGGTCGCCGGTCGCGGTCGAGTTGACGCCAGGTCGAGCGTCCCTCAGGATCGAAGTGATTTGGTTCTGTTGTCTGTTTCGCCGTTCCTGTTCTCGTCGGCGTTCTGCCGGTCCGTGTACTTCCCTGCCCTGGAGGCTTGCCCCGATGCGTCGCCTGCTGCTCGTGCCCTTGCTCGCCCTGGCCGCGGTCACCGCGACCGTGTTCGCGTCGCTGGCGCCGGCCGCGTCCGCCTCAGCCGCGCAGGCAGCCTCAGCCGCGCCGGCAGCGGTGACCGCCAGCGTGGCCTTGCCGAACTCGATGGCCTCCACAGGCGACTCGATCACCCGGTCGTTCAACGCCACCACCAGCGGATGCTTCCTGTCCGACTGCCCGCAGTACTCCTGGTCGACGGGCACCAGCACCGTGACCAGCCACTACCAGCGGATCCTCGCGGCCAACCCGCAGATCAGCGGCAACGTGTTCAACGACGCCAAGACCGGGGCCAAGATGGCCGCGCTGGACGCCCAGATGAAGACCGCGGCGAGCCAGGGCGCGCAATACGTGACGGTGATGATGGGCGCCAACGACGTCTGCACCTCGAGCCGGGCCACCATGACGCCGACCGCGACGCTGCAGAGCCAGTTCCAGACCGCGCTCGGCAACTTCTTCGCCGCCCGGCCGAACTCGCAGGTGTTCGTCAGCTCGATCCCGAACATCTACCAGCTGTGGGCGGTGCTGCACACCAACTCCTCAGCCCGCAACGCCTGGTCCTCGTTCGGGATCTGCCAGTCGATGCTGTCCAGCTCGAACACCGAGGCCGACCGGCAGGCCGTGCTGACCCAGGAGAAGAACGACAACGCCGCCCTGGCCAGCGTCTGCGCCCAGTACGTCAACTGCAAGTGGGACAACCTAGCCACCTTCAACTACCAGTTCACGGCCTCGGACGTGTCGAGGATCGACTACTTCCACCCGTCGGTGAGCGGTCAGAGCCGTCTGGCCGGGACCACCTGGAGCGCCGGTTTCTGGCCGGGTGTCTAGCCGCGGAATCGGGGCTGGCGAGGCCGCGTCCTCTCCCGCCCCCAGCGCCTCGCCGCCGAGCTGACAACAACGGTGCCCTAGACTTCGACCAGGCAAGACCGTTACTCCCGGCCGTCCGGGCAGCAGCGGACCCCGCCCTCGTAGCTCAGGGGATAGAGCGCCGGACTCCTAAGCCGGGCGTCGCAGGTTCGAATCCTGCCGGGGGCACATCGAAGTATGGAGACGGCGAACTCCGGTCGCAGGCTCGAATCCTGCCGGGGGCACATCGTGATGTTTTGGTACGTCGTCAGCAGCTGAACCCACGGATCCTAGTTTCAGTTGTGTCTTTGAACCTTGGTGTAGTTGCGGGTGGGGCCTGGGACAAGTTCGCCGCTGCTGGCAGCGTCGATGGCACGGACTTCACGCGGTCGTGGATGTCATGATTCTTGCTGCTGGGACAGGATCGGTTTGGGGCGAGTGGTAGAGGAGGTGGCCGGGATCGCGCGGTGAGGCAGGGACCGGGGCGGCCGGTGGTGGTGGCAGAGCTGGACGAAGGTGTCGAGCAGCGCCTGCGACTCGGCGAGGTGGCGGGCTGGTCGGGTGTGTGACCCGGTAATGAGTGAAGTCGGACTGCCAACCTCATTCGGCTGGGCCACCGCGAACCGCCGGTAGCGCGATCGTGCCCGCTTGACGGGCGCCTCTCCCCATTGGCGTGCACTACTCACGCAGTGGGGGAATCACCTCCGTCGCGACGCGCGCGAACTCCTCCAGGTGCGTGTCGCCCGGCCAGTCGAGGACGAAGTCCGACACCCCAATCTCCCCGAAGCGATAGAACACCTCCTCATAGGTGTGCTTCCCCATCTTTGGATCCCACGACCTGAAAATCGTGTACCCACGGCGGATCGCCGCTGGATCCCGTCCGGCCAACCGGGCAAGTTCGGTCAGCCGCCGGTTCTGCCGCGCGGTCGCGTCCAGCGTGTCCTCGGCGGATGCGCCGGGCGGTCCGTGAGTGTTCCAACCCTGTGCGAGCGCGGCGGCGGTGCGCAGCACGGTCGGCGACTGGCCGCCGAGGATGATTGGCGGGCGCGGCGACTGCACGCATCCCGGTGCGGTCGCGACCTCTTGCACCCACAACCGCGGCCCCGCGAAGCTGAACATTGGTTCGTCGGCGCGCAGCAGTCCGTCGGCGATAGCCACGTAGTCGGCGAATCGCTGCAGGCGTTCCTTCGGCTCCCACGGGTGTCCGCCCACGCTGTGGTGATCCCAGCTGAAAATCCCGGCGCCGATACCCAGATCCAGCCGTCCCGCCGACAGATGGTCGAGCGTCATCGCCTGTTGCGCGAGCTGGGCGGGCGGCCGCAGGATCTGGTTGGCCACCATCGTGCCGAGCCTTACCCGTGACGTGGCCACCGCGATGGCCGCCAGCACCAGCCAGCTGTCGTGCCAGGTGCCGCGGCGGTCCCTCAGATCACCGCTGTGGTCGGGCAGATAGACCTGGTCGAACCCCAGCTGCTCCAACCACAGCGCGCGCTCAACGAGCACCTCGACCGGCTGGTCCGGGTAGAGCATCACGCCGAACCGGCGAGCGGTCACAACTGCTCCAGGAACGCCGGAGCCGGGCGGGGATCGGGCACCGGGACCCAGGCACCGGCCCGTCGTTCATACGTCCACTGTGGACCTTCCCGCACCAGCGATTTCAGCCCGTCAACCAGCCTGTCGACGTGCGTGAAGGTCGTGCCGACGCCGACGCTCGCCCGCAGCGCGCGGTCGTGCTCGTCGAGGCCGGGGCCCGTGAGCAGCGAGTTCACCAGCTGGTGTGCGCAGAACGCGCCGTCGCGGATTCCGATGCCATGCTCGGCGGCCAGCGCCGTCGCGACCAGCTGCTGGTCGAGCCCGGCCACGGTGAAGGGCACCACTCCGGTCTTCGGGTGTTCCGGCTCCCACAGGCGGAGCTGCCGAACACCGGGAATCGCCGCGAGCCCGTCACGCAGCCGCTCGGCCACCGCGGTTTCATGGTCGATCAGCGCGTCCCAGCCCAGCTTGCCCAGCACCTCGCAGCCCTGCGCCATAGCGTGCGCGCCAACGACGTTCGGCGAGCCACCCTCGTGTCGATGCGGCAGGTCCGACCAGGTCACGCTCTCGCCTCCCGCGAGCTCGGTGACCAGTGCCGTCGCGCCACCGCCCGCGAGGTACGGCGCGGCGGTGTCTAGCCAGTCGGCCGAGCCGACCAAGGCGCCGGCGCCAAACGGCGCGTAGAGCTTGTGTCCCGACAACGCCACCCAGTCCACGGCCCACCCGTCCAGGTAGAGGGGCCGATGCGCGGCCAGCTGGGCCGCGTCGAGCACCGTGCGGGCACCAAAGAGCCGCGCGACCTCGGCAAGCTCGGCCACCGGCCACAGCTCACCGGTGACGTTCGAGGCCCCGGTCAGGACCACGAGTTTCGGCCCTTGGTGCGCGGCCGCAAGCGCACGGGCCAGCGCGCGCACGGCGTCTCCGGGGCTCGCCGGGACGCTGAGCCGGCACACCCGCGCACCACGCCACGGCAGCAACGCGGCGTGATGGTCGGTGGAGAACCGGAACACTGTGGTGCCCTCGGGCATCGCCCGGCCGAGCAGGTTGAGCGCGTCGGTCGTGTTTCGGGTGAACAGGACGGTGCTGTCCGGTCCGGCGCCGACGAACCTCCGCAGCACCCTCCGCGCCTGCTCGTAAACCCGCGTCGACACCTGAGACGCGTAGCCCGCGCCCCGGTGCACACTGCTATACCAGGGCAGGAACCGGTCCATCTCGTGCCGCACCTCAGCCAGCGCGGGCGTGCTCGCCGCGTAGTCGAGATTGGCGTACGGCACGGATTCCCCGGTCACCAAGGGAACTTCCAGGTCCCCGCCGACGATCGGTAGCAGGGTCGGCTCGGTGATGAGGGTCATTGCGCCGCCCATCCGCCGTCCATGGCCAGCACGGATCCGGTGAAGAACGCCGCGTCGTCACCTGCCAGGTAGGCCACCGCCGACGCCGCCTCGGTTACGGTCGCGATGCGCCCCAGCGGGTGCAGCGAGTTGAAGTACGTCGTCATCTCCTCGCTCGCCCCGACCGACGACCGGTACATCGTGCCACCTTGCCCTGCGGCCTTGTCACTTCGTCGCCTGGAAGGTGCGTTCCACCGGAACGCCGAGCAGCGATCCGTACTCGGCCCACGAACCGTCGTAGTTGCGGACCTCTGGCCAGCCCAGCAGCTCGCGCAGCACGAACCAGGTGTGCGCTGACCGCGCGCCGACCCAGCAGTAGGTGATCGAGCCGACATTCGAGTCCAGGTCGGCGAAGAGCTCGGCGAGTTCCCCCTCGGTCTTGAACGTGCCATCGTCGTTGACGACGGCCTCCCATGGCCGGTTCAGCGCTCCCGGCACGTGCCCGGATCGTTGCGCCACCTCGTGCGGGTTGTTGCCGGGCGCGAAGGCCTCCCCCGCGAAACCGGGCGCGAAGATCTGGCCGGAGTACTCCTCCGGCGCGCGGACGTCGAGGATGTTCTCGCTCCCGATCGCGGCGAGCACGTCGTCCCTCGTCGCCCGCACGGACAGCTCTAGCGCGGCCACCCGATAGCTGGTCGGCGGCCGCGACGGCACCTCCGTCGACAGTGAACGGTTGTCGAGCTCCCACCGCGTGCGGCCGCCGTCGAGCAGCCGCACCGACCGGTGCCCGTACAACGTGAAGTACCAGTACGCCAGCGCGGCGAGCAGGTTGTTGGTCGACGAGTACAGCACCACTGTGTCGTCCTGGCCGATGCCCTTCGCGGACAACAGGTCGCTGAAGCGATCCGGTCCGAGGACGCCGAGTCGCAGGTCGTCCTGGAACTCCTCCCACCCGATCCACAGCGCGCCGGGCGGGTGGCCCTTCACATACTCGGTGTCCTCGTTGCCGGTCTCGACCAACACCACGCCGGGTACGTTGAGGTGACGCTCGACCCAGTCACCATCCACCAGCGCGAGGTCTCGCTCCATCACGTTCCTCCCGAGTTCGATTGTGACATCGAGACCTCCTCGGCACTGCCGACGTCGACACGGTCCCGGTGCCAGGCGAAGAGACTGACCAAGATGCCCGCGACGGTCACGCCTGCGGCCACCAGGTAGACCGACTTCAGACCCGGCCCGTCAATCACCCGGCCGCCGAGCCAGCCGGCGAACGCCGCGGCCAGCTGGTAGGCCGACGCATTCACCGCAATGGCGAGCGTCGGCGCCCCGGAGGCGGTGCTCATCACGCGGGCCTGCATGCCGGGGATCACCGAGAAACCGAGCGCGCCGACCACGAACACCATCACGCCGGTGATGATCGCGCTGCCACTGGCGGCCCACATGCCCACCAACGCGACCGTGAGCAACGACAGCAGGGCGATCTGCGAAGGCATCAGGGCCCGGTCGGCAAGCCAGCCACCGGCGAAGTTGCCGACCGCAGCGCCGACGCCGTACACGAGCAGCATGCTTGCGACCGTGCCCGCCGCGAACCCGGTGACATCGGTGAGCAGCGGCGAGAAGTAGGTGAACACCATCAGCAGGCCGGCGTTCGCTACAGCGGTCACCAGGATCGCCAGCTGCACGTTGCGGTTGCGGAAGACCGTGAGCTCGGCGGTCGCCGAGCCGCCGGCATTCGCGACCGCGGGCACGAACTTCGCGGCGAGCACCAGGCCTAGCGCGCAGACGATCGCCACGGCCAGGAATGTCGCGCGCCAGCCGAACTGATGGCCGATGAAGGTGCCGAGCGGCGCGCCGAGCACCATCGCGAGGTTCATGCCGAACACCAGTTTCGACACCGTCGAGGCCTCTTTGCCCGCTGACGCCGTGGATACCGCGATGACGATCGCATTGGCGAAGAGCGTCGATGTGACCAGGGCGGTGATGATCCGCGCGGCGAACAGCAGTTCGTAGGTCGGCGCGTAGGCCGACGCGATGTTGCCGATGACCGTGATCACGAGCAGCACCAGGATCAGCGGCCTGCGCGGGTAGCGTGCGGTCAGCGCGGTCAGCGGCGGACCGCCGAAGATCATGCCGATCGCATAGGCGGTGACCAGAAGGCCAGCTTCGGGAATCGACACCGCCAGGTCACTCGCGACATCCGGCAGGATGCCGGCGATGACGAACTCGCCGGTCGTGATGCCGAATACGCAGACCATCAGGGAAATCAGGCTGAACGGCACTACCTTTTCTCCTCTTCTCACAGGGTCGGGGCCGGTCCGGCGAAGCCGTACCCGTAGGTTTCGCCGAGCTTGACGATGTGGTCGAGCCCGAACGGAAACTCCTCAGTGGGCAGGGTGAGCGCCTCGGCGTGCGGGATCTCCGCGTCGAGGAACAGGTCGAACTGTGGCCGCTCTCCCTCGCGTGGCGTCGAGTGGATGGTGAGGAACTTGATGTCGGAGGTGGCAACGAACCCGTGCGGGACGGTCCGGGGGATGATCATCGTGTCACCGGCCTCGGCGAGCTGCTCCCTGCCGTCGCAGACCAGCTTCAGTGCCCCCTCGATCACCAAGAAGACCTCGTCCTCGAAGTGGTGCACGTGCTGTGGGGTTGTGTAACCACGCAATCCGGTGTGCTGCACCACGGTGAAGGCGTCGCGCGTCATTTGGCCGGGTACGCGCACCTGCGCGAGCCCGCCCATCAGCCACACCGCGGTCTGCTCGCCCTCGGGGATGAACCGCCCCTTTTTGTCGAGGCTGATGTTGTTGTCGGTCATCGTGCTCCTTCGAGGAAGCCGGCAAGGAACGAGTCCACGCCTTCCGGGCTGGAAAGGATCTGCCACATGGTGGCCGGGTCGTTGAAGTTGCTCACGAACGCGTCGGCGACCCGCCGGTTCTGCGCGGCCTGCCCGAACAGGCCAGCCACGTGCGGTGGCGGCGGCGCGAGGAACGCGGTGCTCCACTCGACCACCGGCCGGGCGTCTTCCCACAGGCGCTCGGAAGTGGTGCGGCAGAACGACTCGTCGAACGGGCCGGTGGCGGCGGTGATCAGGTCGGCGAGTGTGAACGCCGTGCGGGACCCCAGGTTCGCGCCCTGTGCGGTGAGCGGGTCGTTGGTGATCCACGCGTCGCCGATGGCGAGGGCGCAGGTGCCGTCTGCCAGCTTGGCCCAGCCCTTGCGCACCACCGGTGTCACACCGCCCTGCAGCACCTCGTGCGGGCCGATGGCGGCAAACTCGGCCGTGTCGATTCGGCCGCGCAGCTCCGGTGTGAACCTCTCCACCATCGCAAGCACCTCGCGGTAGAACAAAGCCGGATCAGCGTCCGCGTCGAGCGTGCTCAGTGCTTCCAGCGGCCCGCCGGGCACCGCTTCGAAGGCCAGCACGTCCGCCCGGCCCGCCGGTGACAGGAACGGGATCCGCAGGATCTCCCCGACGCCAGGTATCAGCGCCAGGTCGAGTTGGTTCGGGCTGTTCTCACTGATGCCGTGGTACAGGCCGCTGGTCAGGATCCGTTGTGGACCGTCGTACGGCGAACGCCTCTGGTCGCGAGGGAATAGCTGCCGCATCGAGCGGTCGCCGTTGGCCACCACCACGAGTTCGTGCCTGCGCGCCACCTCTGCGATGTCCGGCGCACCGACGATCACTTCGCCGCCGCGCGCGGCGAAGACCTCGTACAGGTGGGGTAGGTAAATTCGGAAATCCACCACGCTAGACGGCGGGGTCAGGGTGGCCTCAAAGGCCAGCCGACCAACTGGCATGTGGACCTCGACCGACCAGCTTCGCACCTGGGCTGCCGCAGTGTCCCAGTCGAACACGCCCAGCGTCATCTCGCGTTCCTGGGTCGATCCGAACCGCGCGGGGAAATTCCGGGGAGCAGCCGACTTCAGCGCACCCACGTCTTGAGCCGAATACACGGTCACCGCGACGCCCAGCTGCTGCAGCCGCAACGCCAGCTGCAGGCCGGAGATACCGGCCCCGATGATGCCGATCACGCCGTCACCGCCGCGGTCGAATGCAGCTGCGCGCCGAGCCAGGCCACCGACTCGATCGTGTACTGCGCTGCATCGGGCGAGGCGAGCGCGGACATTGGGATCAGCATCGGGTGCCGCAGGCCAGCGTCGACAAGGTCACCGATCCGATTCAGCACCGTCTCCCGGCTGCCGACGATCGCTTGCGCCGCCACCACGTCCTCCGGGATGTCGGCCATTGCCCGGTCGAACTCTGCACGGGTGAGCTTGTGCGGCAGCAGTTCCTTCAGGCCCCGGTAGTCAGGGCCGAACGGATGCTCGCGCCCGTGTACCCGCCAGGCGTCCGCGGTCGCATGCAGCGCCATATAGCGGATCAGCTTGTTCTGCAACAGTTTCCGCGCCTCGGTGTCGGTGTCGGCCACGACGATCGGGACACCGCCCGCCGCGACGATGCCGTCCGGGTCACGCCCGGCCGTCTCCGCCGCAGTGCGCACGATGCCCAGCCGCCGCGCGTACTCGGTGGGCACTACCAGCTCCGACGGCACCCAACCGTCGGCGTAGCGGCCGGTGAGCCGCAGCATCCGCGAGCCGTTCGCGCCGACCCAGAGCTCGGGCGCGCGACCCTCGGGCGCGCGCAGGCCCATCAGTGCCTGATCCAGGGTGAAGTGGTGGCCCTGAAAGTCGTGCGGCCCGACGCCGTCGAAGAACATCCGCAGGATCTGCAATGCCTCTTCGGTCCGCTCGACCTGGCGCTCGTGCGGCAGCCCATAGGGCACCAGGTTCTCGAACGCGCCCGCGCCGATGCCCAGCACCGGCGCCCGTTCAGTGAGTTGAGCCAGCGTCAACGCCGTCTGCGCCAGCACCGCCGGGTGCCTACGGCCAGGGTCGGTGACGCCGACGACCAGCTGGACCGGGCCGGCGTGTGGGGCGAAGTTGCCCAGCACGGTGGCGAAGTCGAGGCACTGGTCAGGTTCCGGCATCGCCTGCGCGAGAGGGGTGAAGTCGGTGTCCCACACCTGTCGGGGGAAGACGTTGATCAGATGGTCGAACACCAGGAAGGCATCCAGCTTCTGATCGCGCGCGAAGTCCAGCAGGCCCCGCCCCGCCGCCACCGGCCCAACGGCGTCCCAGACCAGGCCGACCTTGACATTCATGACACGACCCCTGAGTCGGTGACCGCCGCGAGGAACCTTGTGCTGTCTTCCGGCGTACGGATGCTCTGCCACATTTCGGCCGGACGGTCGAGGTTCGCCACGAACGCGTCCGCGACCCGCTGATCCGCCGAAGCGGCGGAGAGCAGCTTCACCACGTGCGGCGGCGGCTCGCCGAGGAAAGTGTTCGTCCAGTCGACGACCGGCTGCGCGGCCTGCCACAGCGTGTCCGAGACCATCCGGCAGAAGGCCTCGTCGTAGGGGCCGCTGTGGGTGGACAGCAGGTGCGCGACCTCGAACGCCTGCTGCGAACCGAGGTTCGCCCCCTGTGCGGTCAGCGGGTCGTTCACGATCCACGCGTCCCCGATGGCCACCGCGAACCGTCCGTCGGCGACCTGCGCAACCCCGTGGCGCACGGTCGGCACCAGGGCGCCCTGCATGTGATCCCCTGGTCGGGCCAGACCGAACGCACGTTCGTCGATGCGCTCCCGCAACGACGGCGCGTGGTGAGTGATCAGGTCGAGCACCTTCTTGGCAAGCAAGTCGGGATCGCCGCGGTAGTCCCCCAGGGTGACTTCCTCGAACGGCCCGCCGGGGACGGCCTCGATCAGGATCGCGGTGAGCATTCCCCCGAATGAGTGGTACGAGGGCGCGTGCACCTCGCCCGCGCCGGGCACCATGTTCATGGTCATTCCGGCGGGCTCCGGTGGCCGCACGCCGGTGAAAAGCCCGCCCAGCAGCGACCTCGGCGCCGAGTCGTACGGCGACCGCGCCGGATCGCGGGGAAAGACCTCCGTCACGGCGCCGCGACCGGCCGCCACGACGAGCAGGTCGTGCCGCTGCGCCAGCTTGGCCAGTTCCCCGCGAGTCAGCGGCGCGTGCCGTGCCACCTTCCCGTCGCGTCGGTGGAGTTCCTCCAGCAACCCGCTCAGGTACATCCGGAAGTCGACCGAGCTCGCCGGGCTCGGCAGCTTTCCCCGGAACTCAAGGTCCGCGCCCTCCAGCCGCATGTGCATCCACGGGTTGTCGAACTGGCTGGACGCCCACTCCGTGACACCGAGCGCGACCTCCCTTTTTCGGGTCGAGTCGAACCGGGTCACGAAGTTCAGCGGCGGTCCCGTGCGGATGTCCTCAGGGTCCTGCGCGGTATAAAGCGTGACCTCCATCCCGAACTGCTGGAGGCGTAGAGCCAGGTGAAGGCCGGAAATCCCGGCTCCCACGATGCCGATGCCCATCAAATGACCTCGACCCGCTGCAGGTGTCGATTGGTCGGGCCGCTGAACGCGTTGCGACCGTGTATCAGCGAGAAGTTGTCCGCCAGCAGGAGGTCACCGCTACGCCACTCGTGGTGGTAGCAATATTCGCGGCGATGCACCAGGCTGGCAAGCTCGGCGAGAAACTTCTCCGGATCATCGACGCCGTCGACCTCGACCGACACGGGATTCTTGTATTTATTCGGATCGAGCGGCTCGGCGAACCGCAATACCGGCAGACCGGTCGCCGGGTGCTGGGAAACAAGCTTTTCGGTGACCCGACCGCCATAGTGGGCGAGCTTGTCGGTCGTATAAGTCATGCTGACCCGCGACCACCGCTCTCGCGTTTCCGGATCGGCATCCCGGTACACCGCCGTGGTATCGGAGAAGACGGTTTCACCGCCCGCAGCGGGGGTGGCATCGAGGCACTGGAAGAAGAACCAGCGTGGATTGTCCGCCACGAATGCTCCGTCCCAGTGGAACGGCACGTCGCCGCTTGCGAACAGGTAGTTCTTCGGGTTGTCTTCCACCACCAGGTCGACAACCTCGCCGGGCGGCCATTCGAGCACTTTGCCCCAGCGCCGAGACCAATCGGCGAACTCCTGCTTCGCCATCAGGTCGAATCCACGCAGCACGAGCACGCGGGATTCGACGGTCCACGCGGCAAGCGTCTCGACCGGGATATCTGCCACGTTGATGCCGCCGGGTGCCTCGACGATTCGCCCGAACGGGCGCAGCGGAGTGTGGACCAGAGTATTGAGCGAAGTTGACGATGGCGCTGTCATGACTTGACCACCCTTCTAGGAATCGATGCCAAGGTGGGGAGCGACGAAATGACTGGGCCTGCCGTACCGCCACACCACGGTGGCCTTGACTTTCTCGGCCTGCGACCGTTTGACCAGCGAGATCGTCGCCCCGTCGTCCAGAGCCACTCCGTGCCAAGGTGTCAACCAGCTGTCACCTGTTCGCATGAGTTGCAACCCGAATTTCTCGGAGTGTGGTGGCTGTGGGTGGATCGAGAGCCGCATGGCGTTTGGAAAACGTTCCGTGACGACCCGGCTCCAGGCATTGCTCCGCAGAATGGTGTTGTAAGCGCTCTCCTTTGACTCCTTCCGCAACCGGGCCTTCGACAGGGAGTCGCCCCGCATGCCGACCGCGTCCTCGAACATGAACCGGTGAATTCCGTTGAACAGCGACAGGGTGGCCGGGTTCGTGCGGACGCTCTCTTTGAGTTCGTCGAGCGTGCTGGAGTAATTGCGATCGAGCAGGTCACGCAGCATCGGATAGTTTAGGGCGCCAAAGGCGTCGTCGAGCCCGAACATCGCCAACGAGGTCCAGTCCGACTTCTCGATCATGTCCGTGAGACTTTCCCGGTAAGCGGTAATCGCCGCGTCGCTGACCCCGACGACATCGCCGAACACGTGGCCGTCAGAGCAGATCGTGATGCGGGCGCCCGGAGCGTAGAAGTGACTGATGTAGTCACACAACGACTGCAGGAAACCGAGTGCCATCTGTTCACCCAGGTCAGGCAGTGCACCCAGCACCTTAGTTTGGTTGGGTGATTTCGCGGGAAAAGCCGGGATGGCGAAGTGGATAGGTTCGCCTTTCCGGACGAATTCATCGATCTTTGTCCTGCGCGCTTCAAAGCACGCGATGCACGACCTGTCGTCATAATCGACGGAGTTGTCAAGTCGACGGTAACGGTAGAGAATTTCCAGGACTCTTTGAGATACCTCAATGACCGGATCCAACACCCCGGCTGTCGCACTACTCAAAATGAGCCCCCAAACAAGGTCCTTGAGTTACTTGTCAGCTTCGGCTATTAGGCGAACGCCTTACTCTCAACTATGCAGACCAAAGCATACGCCGAAATCGCGACAAGTCACTCGTATGGGGAGTAGAGATCAATCATAATTTAACGTACAGTGATAACGTGACAGTTATTGATCGACCAGAGCATGCATCGTGAAGAGCGGAGACGATCCCACCGGCCACCAGCTGCGGTTGCTGCTGGTGCTGGCAGAGGAGCTTCACTTCGGCCGTGCGGCGAACCGGCTCTATCTCACCCAGCCCGCACTGAGTCAGCAGATCAGATCGCTCGAACAACGCCTCGGCGTACAGCTGTTCACCCGTACCAGCAGGCAGGTCGAGCTCACCAAGCACGGCCAGGAACTGCTCCCTTATGTAAAAGATGCCGTGGACGCGGGTCACGCCCTGCGCCACGCTGCACACCGCGCGGCGGCGGGCAGCGGCAAGCTGCGCCTCGGCGTGTGCGAAAGCTTCGGCGCCCTGCCCGTGACCCGCAAGGTGATCGCTGCGGTCACCGCGCAGCACCCCGAGCTCGGCCCGGAGGTACACGTGGCCGACGACGTCGTCGAACAGTTCGCGATGCTATCCGAGGGCGAGATCGACGCCGCTTTTGTTCACCTGCCCGCCCCTGAAGGCATGCACGATCAGGTACTCACGACCGAACCGCGGCTGGCCTGCGTGGCCGTATCCGACCCGCTCGCCGCGCGTGACGTCGTGTCGTTGGCCGAGCTCAGCCATCACTTGATCGTCAGCCTCGTCTCGGAGGAGTTCCCCGTCCGCCGCGGCTTCTGGTCCGGCGACCCGTGGCCGGACGGGACCACCGTCCGCTATAGCGACCAGCAGGTGACGCGGTTCGAGACGCTGCTGTCGACGGTGTCGCTGGGAGGCGCGATCGCGTTCGTCCCGGCCTCGGCCGCAACCCTCTACCCCCGACCGGACGTGCGGTATCTGCCGGTGGAGGACCTCCAGGAGTGCGCGTACGGGGTGGTGTGGCACTCAGCCGACCACGACAAGCCCAAGATCCTCGCGCTCGCGGAGGTCTCGCGCCAGGTCCAGGACGTGTAAAGCGGGCCCCAACACCCATGGCCTGCTGCGGCACGGCAGTGCTTCCCCAAGAGCACCGACCTGGCACGCACAGCTACTTTCGCTGCAACAAGCAGGTGTGCGTCGGCCGGTACCACTCCTACCGGCTCCTACCTGCGCTGCCGCACGATGCTGCCTTCGAACTCAACGACCTCCTGGTGAAGGAACGCGGCGTTCCGCGCGCGCAAGCTGAGGCGATGAGCGCCCGGACCACCTCGCGGGCCGCGCGGGTCGGCCTGACGTACAACCTGGACAAGGTCATCGCCACGAACACCCGCACCGCGCACCGCCTGATTCACTTCGCCGGCAGCCAGGGCAAGCAACACGAGATGGTCGAACGCCTTTTCCGGGCCTACTTCACCGACGGCCTCCACGTCGGCAACCTCGATGTCCTGGCCGACCTGGCGGCCGAGATCGGACTCGAGCGTGACGGAGCCCGCGAGATTCTCGACTCCGACGCTTACGGCAACGACTTCGACAACGACATCGAGCTCGCTCGCCAGCTCGCCATCACCGGAGTCCCGTTCTTCGTCTTCGATGGCAAGTACGCCGTCTCCGGCGCCCAGCCGGTCGACACGTTCACACAGGCACTCAGCACCACGTGGCAGGAGCACCGGCACGCCCGCGCGTAGCGGACTTCGAACGCGGTCCGGACAGTCGGCGATCAGCCGGCCAGCCCGACCACCAGCATGTTGACGTAGGGCGGGTACGGCGGCGCGTAGAAGTTCGCCACGCCCGACCCGCGCAGGAACGCGTTGCGGGCGTACAGCAGCGGCACCACCGGCGCGTCGTCCATGATCGCCCGGTCGGCCTGGCCCCACAGCGCCTGGGCGGCGGCTTGGTCGGTCTCGGCGCTGGCCTGCGCGATCAGCTTGTCCACAGCGGGGTTGCTGTAGTGGCTGGCGTTGAAGTTGCCGTTGCCGATCTGGCTGGAGTCGAACAGCGGCGCGATGTTGCCGTTGGCACTCGGGTAATCCGGCAGCCAGCTGAGCAACGCCAGGTCGTAGTCGCCCTTGCTGGCGCCGGTGTCGGCATAGAAGGAGTCGCTGTCTTCGGGCTTGAGCCGGACGTTGATGCCGGCCGCGGTCAGCCCGGACTGCACCGCCTGCGCCTGAGCCAGGTGGATGCTGTCGTTGCGGGTCAGCAGGGTCAACGAGACGCCGCTGGCGTGGCCGGCCTGGCTCAGCAGCGCCTTGGCCTTGGCGATGTCACCGCTGGGGTCGGCCGGGTACTTGTCGTAGGACTGATAGCCGGGGATGCCAGGGGTGATCAGGGTGGTGGCCAGCTCGCCGCCGATCTTGGCGCCACCGGCGGCCACCTGGACCGCCTTCTTGTTCACCGCGTACTGCAGCGCCTGGCGCACCTGCAGGTTGTTCAGCGGCGGGCGGGTGACGTTGATCGCGAGGTAGCTGAGCGCGCCGCTGGGCGAGGTGGCCAGCCTCTGGGCCACGCTCGGATTGCCCAGCACCTTCGGTAACAACGCCGCCGGCACGTTCGCTGAGGAGATCGCGTTGCGGTCCTTGCCCTGGTCGGCGATCAGCCGTTGGTTGATCACCGTCGGCTCCAGGCCCATGGTGTAGACGATGGTGTCCGGCTGGGCGGTCCGGACCGGGTCGCTGCCGCGGTCCCAGTGCGGGTTGCGCTTGAGCACCAGCGTCGAGCCTTGCTTGAGCGAGGAGACCTGGTACGGGCCGCTGGCCATCGGGTTCTCACCGTAATGCTGGATGTCCTCGGCCTTCTTCGGCACCGGCGCGAACGCCGGCATGCTGGCGATCCACGGCCAGTCCCCGGAGGGCTTGTTGAGCTGGAAGACGATGGTGTGATCGTCGGGCGTCTGGATCGAGTCGAGCTGCTTGCCGTCGAATGGGCCTTGGTACTTCTCACCGCCCGCCAGCAACGTCTTGTGGTAGGCCAACCCACCGGACAGCTGGGCGGCGAAGGAGCGCTCCAGTCCGTACTTGACATCGGCGGCCAGGATCGGCGAGCCGTCGGCGTACTTCAGACCGGGCCTGAGGGTGTAGGTCCAGCGCTTGCCGCCATCGGAGACCTGGCCGGTGTCGGTGGCCAGGTCCGGCGCCACCGTGGGCGCCTCGGTGGCCGTTTCCTGCCAGGTGGTCAGGCTGCGCAGCACCAGATGGATGGTGCTGGTGGCCAGGTTCTGGCTCTTGGCAGGATCAAGGTTGATCGTCGAAGCCGAACTGAGCACATTCAGCTCGCCGCCGGCCTTGGCCTTGGTCTGAGCCGGCCCGGCGGATTTGTTGTTGGCATCGCAGCCGGACACGCTGATGGCGGCCAGCGCGACCACCAAGCCGACAAGCACCGTTCGTCGCATAATCGTCAGATCCCTTCGGTTGGTTCGGCCTCCAGCTTCAGCTGGTGACTCTCGGGTCGAGATAGCCGTAGAGCAGGTCGACGGCCAGGTTGGCCAGCACGATCAGCAGCCCGGCGAACACCGTGCAGCCGACCACCACCGGCAGGTCGGAGCTGGCCACCGCGTCGATCAGCAACGCCCCCAGGCCCTGCATGCCGAACACCTTCTCGGTGATCACCGCGCCGCCGAGCAGACCGCCCAGGTCCAGCGCGAACAGCGTCAGCACCGGGGTCAGCCCGGCCCGCAGCGCGTGGTGGACGAACACCCGCCGCCGGCTGAGGCCCTTGGCCCTGGCCATCGCGATGTAGTCCTCGCTGAGCACTTCCAGCAACTGGGTACGGGTCAGCCGGGCATAGATCGCGGCGAAGACGAAGGCCAGCGTGCACCACGGCAGGATCAGGTGAAACGCCCACTGCGCCGGGTCGTCGGTGAGCGCGACATAGCCGTTGACCGGCAGCACGTTGAACCGGAACCCGAAGACCAGGATGCCCACCAACCCGACCAGGAAGGTCGGCGCCGAGACCCCGCCCAGCGTGCCGACGGTCACCAGGCGGTCCAGCCAGCTGTCGCGATAGAGCGCGCTGACCAGGCCGGCCAGCACACCGGTCACCAGCCACAGCAGCGCGGCGCCCACCGCGATCGACAGCGTCACCGGAAACCGGTCTGCGATCAGCGCGGTGACTGGGCGGCCCTGCGGGAAGGAGTAGCCGAAGCAGGGCGCCGGGCAGTGCAGGCCGGCCGCCCCACTGCCGTAATCGCGGCCCAGCACGATCCCGCGCAGGTACTGCAGGTACTGCGCCGGCACCGAATGGTCGTAACCGAGCAGCGCGCGCACCTGGGCCAACTGGTCCGGGGTGCACGGCTTGCCGCAGGACAGCCTGGCCGGATCCGACGGCAGCAGGAAGAACACCAGGTAGGCGACGGCGGTCACCAGCAGCATCACCACCAGCACGCCACCGATCCGGCGCAGCAGGTACCGGGTCATCGGGCCCTGCCCCGCCGTCCGGTTCGGACCATCCGGTCGGTGCGCGGGTCCAGCGCGTCGCGCAGGCCGTCGCCGAGCAGGTTGAACCCCAGCACCGTGGCGAACAGCAGGCCGGCCGGGAACAGCAGGAACATCGGATCGCCCTGCACCCAGGCGACGGCGTCGCTGATCGAGCGGCCGAGGTCCGGGGCCGGTGGCGGGATGCCGACCCCGAGAAAGGACAACGCCGCTTCGGTGCCGACCGCGGCCGGCACCGAGAGGCTGGCGAACACGATCACGGTCGAGGCCAGGTTCGGCAGCACCTCCCGCATCAGGATCCACCGCCAGCCGGCGCCGAGCGAGCGGGCAGCCAACACGAACTCCCGGTTCATCAGCGCCAGCGTCTGAGCGCGCACCACCCGCGCGATCGCGGTCCAGCCGAAGGCCGCGATCACCGCCACCACCACCAGCACCCGGGGCAGCGAGTCCGGCACCAACGCGGTCAGCGCGATCATGAACACCAAGCCTGGAAAGGCGAACATCACGTCCATGAACCGGCTCAGCACCGAGTCGGTGATCCCGCCGGCATAGCCGGCCAGCAGGCCGACGAGCAGGCCGATCAGCACCGCCACAGCAGTGGCCGTGATGCCGACCAGCAGCGAAGTGCGCAACCCGTACAGCGCGATGGCGAACAGGTCGCGGCCGGTCAGCGGTTCCACTCCGAACCAGTGCGCCGCGCTGACCCCGCCGAACCGGCCGCGCGGGGCATTGCCGCGGGTGTCGTCGAGCAGGTCCAGATGGTAGGTGTAAGGGTCCTGCCCTTCGAGCCGCACCAGCAGCGGCGCGCAGAGGCCGGCCCCGATGAGCCC
Organism: Jatrophihabitans sp.; assembly: GCA_036399055.1. NCBI lineage: Bacteria > Bacillati > Actinomycetota > Actinomycetes > Jatrophihabitantales > Jatrophihabitantaceae > Jatrophihabitans > Jatrophihabitans sp. Next base: position 33,320 of record DASWNX010000004.1, on the reverse strand, counting down.
AAGCACCGCCAGCCCGCCGGCAAGGCCCCACCGCTGGGCGCGTAACCGGGCCCAGCCGCGTGACCACTGACCACCGGGCGCACCGACCGGCAGTGACGGGCTGTCCCGCTCGGCCTCGGCGGCGCTTGCCGCGCCCAGCTCGACCATGCGCACAGCCTTTCGCCGCCTCGATCGCGGCCGAGGCGGTCGTCAATCCGGGCCACGGACCCACTGATTTCAGTAGGCATTCCTGCCGGTGACCCCACGACGCGGCTCAGCACTTCAGAAGGTTAGTTTCGTAAGGTTAACGCCTTTCGTGCGCAATGTCTGTATATGGTAGATATCACCAGGATCGCTGAGGCTTGAGCGAGTCGGTTCATGGACCCGCTCCAGCGACTGCCCATCCACGGTCGAGGACAGCTCGCCGGCGCTGCCGCGCGCGCCGGAATGCGGCTGCTCGGCTAGCTCAGCACTCCCAGCCGGCGCAGACCGGCCACCACCTCATCGGCGGCCTCTTCGGGAGTGACACTGGTCGTGTCGATGCGCACCTCGGGTTGGATGGGCGCCTCGTAGGCGGAGTCGATCCCGGTGAAGTTCGGCAGCTCGCCCCGCCGGGCCTTGGCGTACAGGCCCTTGGGGTCGCGAGACTCGGCGACCTCGAGCGGGGTGTCGACGTGGACTTCGAGGAACTCGTTCTCCCCCACCAGCGCCCGGGCCTGGTCGCGGTCGCCGCGGTAGGGCGAAATCGCCGAGACCAGCACGATGAGGCCCGCGTCGGCCATCAGCGCGGCCACCTCGCCCATGCGCCGGATGTTCTCGACGCGGTCGGCCTCGGTGAAGCCGAGGTCGCGGTTGAGCCCGTGCCGGACGTTGTCGCCGTCGAGCAGGTAGGTGTGGCAGTGCAGGGCGTGCAGCTTGGCCTCGACCAGGTTGGCGATGGTGGACTTGCCGGCGCCGGACAGGCCGGTGAGCCAGACGACGGCCGGCTGATGGCCGGTCAGCCGGGCCCGGGCCTGCTTGTTCACCTCGACGTGCTGCCGGCGGATGTTGGCCGAGCGGCGCAGCTCCAGTCGGAGCATGCCCGCTCCGAGGGTGTCGTTGGTCAACCGGTCCATGATGAGGAAGCCGCCCATGTCACGGTTGTGCTCATAGGTGTCATAGACCAGCGGCCGATCGAGGCTGAGCGCGCAGACCGCGATGTCGTTCAGGCCGAGAGTGGTCGCGGCCATCCGGTCCAGGTTGTCGACGTTGATCCGGTACTTGGGCCGGCTGAACACCGCGCCCGCGGTCCGGGTGCCGAGCTTGACCAGGTAACGCCGGCCGGGCAGCATCGCCTGCTCCGACATCCAGACCACGTCCGCTTCGAACTGGTCGGCCACGCCGGCCGGTTCGCTGGCGGCAGAGAGCACGTCGCCCCGGCTGACGTCCACCTCCTCGGTCAGGGTCAGCGTGATCGACTGGCCGGTCACCGCCTCGGGCAGGTCGCCGTCGAAGGTGACGACGCGCTCGACGGTGGCGGGCGTGCCGGCCGGCTGCGCCATCACCGCGTCGCCCGGGCGGACCGAGCCGCGCACCACGCGTCCGGCGAAGCCGCGGAAGGTGTGGTCCGGGCGCGACACCATCTGCACCTGCAGCCGGAACGGCTCCGCCGCCGCGGTGGCGCTCCGGCGGGGCTGAACGGTGTTGAGGTGCTCCATCAGCGACGGCCCGGCGTGCCAGGGCATCGCGGGGCTGCGGGTGACCACGTTGTCGCCGCGGACCGCCGACATCGGGATGACGGTGATCTCACTCAGGCCGAGCTGCGCGGCGAACTGCCGGTACTCCTCCGCTATCTGCTCGGCGCGGGCCTGGTCGAAGTCCACCAGGTCCATCTTGTTGATGGCCAGCACGATGTCGGTGATGCCCAGCAGCGACACCAGGAAAGTGTGCCGGCGGGTCTGGGTCAGCACGCCGCGCTGGGCGTCGACCAGGATCACGGCGAGCTCGGCGGTGGAGGCGCCGGTGACCATGTTGCGGGTGTACTGCTCGTGGCCCGGGGTGTCGGCCACGATGAACTTGCGTAGCTCGGTGGCGAAGAACCGGTACGCGACGTCGATGGTGATGCCCTGCTCCCGCTCAGCGCTCAGCCCGTCCACCAGCAACGCCAGGTCCAGCTCGCCGCCCTGGGTGCCGAACCGCCGCGAGTCCGCCTCCAGCGCGCTGAGCTGGTCGTCGAAGATCATCTTCGACTCGTAGAGCAACCGGCCGATCAGGGTGCTCTTGCCGTCGTCGACGCTGCCACAGGTGATGAAGCGCAGCAGCGACTTGCGCTCGTGGGCGTCGAGGTAGCCCTCGATGTCGGCGATCGGCTCGGTCAGACCCGTCATCAGAAGTACCCGTCCTGCTTCTTGCGCTCCATGGAACCGGTCGAGTCGTGGTCGATCAGCCGGCCCTGCCGCTCCGAGGTGGTGGTCACCAGCATCTCGCCGATGATGTCGGCGATCGTGGTGGCCGTGCTCTCCACCGCCCCGGACAGCGGGTAACAGCCCAGGGTGCGGAAGCGGACCTGCCGCATGGTCGGCTTCTCGCCTTCGGCGAGGGGGAAGCGGTCGTCATCGACCATGATCAACATGCCGTCGCGCTCCACCACCGGCCGCGGCGCGGCCAGATAGAGCGGCACCACCTCGAGCTGCTCCTGTCTGATGTACTGCCAGACGTCCAGCTCGGTCCAGTTCGACAGCGGGAACACCCGCAGGTTCTCACCCAGCTTCGTGCGGCCGTTGTAGAGCTGCCACAACTCCGGACGCTGCAGCTTCGGATCCCACCGGTGCTCGGCCGTGCGGACGGAAAACACCCGCTCCTTCGCGCGGGACTTCTCCTCGTCCCGGCGCGCGCCGCCGAAAGCCAGGTCGACCCGGTGCTTGTCCAGCGCCTGCCGCAGTCCCTCGGTCTTCCAGATGTCGGTGTGCACCGCCGAGCCGTGCGTGAACGGGTTGATGCCCCGGGCCAGCGCGTCAGGGTTCTGGTGCACGATCAATTCCATCTTCGTCTCCGCCGCCACCCGGTCGCGGAAGGCGTACATCTCCCGGAACTTCCAGGTGGTGTCCACATGCATCAGCGGAAACGGCGGCGGAGCTGGAAAGAACGCCTTGCGGGCCAGGTGCAACATCACCGTGCTGTCCTTGCCGATCGAGTACAGCATCACCGGCCGCTCGCTCTCGGCGACCGCCTCTCGGATGATGTGGATGCTCTCGGCCTCCAGCAACTGCAGGTGGGTCAGCACAGCGCGCCCCGTCCGCACGCTTGAGCGACCGCACGTTCCAGAGGCGGATCGGTGCTGGTCATGTCGACTCCCCGCTCTAGCGATCGCTCCTGCCGGCGTCGGCCGTCGCTGACCCCGACCTTGCTCCAATATTAAGACAATTTGGTACTTAGCGGGTAAGCCGTGCGTTGACTTCCACCGTGCCCCTTCCGGGCGAGGCTTTCCGAGTCCATAGACGAAGTGTCTACAGCCGGCCACCGCGCTGCTTACAACGGTAGTCGTCAGGGAGTGGAGGTGGGTGTGCCCGCGGACTCGGTGGGGACGGCGGTGCTCGCCTCGGGCGGCGACACGGTCTCCGAGGCCGACTCTGACGCAGAGCCGGTCTGCGAGGCAGACTCTGACGCGGACTCCGACGCCCCGGGCGACCCGAGACCCGACCCGGAAGGGCTCATCGAGCTCTCGCCCGGAGCCGTGCTCGCGGGGAGGCTGCCGCTCGGCGGCGCCCCCGAACCGCTGACGCCGGGCGCGGACGGCGACCCGGAGCCGGGGCTGCTGCTGGAGACCGCCCCTGCCCCACCCGGGGCGTACTGGGTGATGACGTCGAGCAGCCGCTTCTGGTACCCGATCAGCCGGGCATGGATCTCGGCGAAGGACAGGCCTCGCAACTGCCCGGCGAACGCTTCGATCTCACGCCAGAGCGCCTGGACGTCGGCGATCTCAGCCGCGCTGGGGACAGCGGACACGCTCAGGACGAGTTGCACCGCCAGGGCCTGGGTCACACAGGACACGCACTGGTAGGTCACCGCGGCTGAGATGTTCTGCGGCACCACGACGTTGGCGTTTCCGAGGATCAACACCACCTGAAAGCTGATCGCGGTGGCCTTGCAGGCGTTGCAGCTGGCGAAGGCGTAGGCCTCGTTCTTGTTCAGGACCGTGTTCTGGTCGGCCCACACCAGGGCGAACGCGACGTCATAGACCACCGTGCCGTCGGAGGTGTTGACCGCCAGCGCCTGGTTGTCACCCGGTCCGGGCGCGGCCGGGCGGTTGAACGGAAAGACCCAGGTCGGCGCGAGCTTGCCGTCCGGGGTGTTCGAGCGTGGGACCAGCACCAGCGACAGGGCCGGCTTCTCGGCGCTGGGCAGCGGGCCGGCGTCAGCGGGCCAGAGCGTCACCGCCGAGTCCTGCCGGCCCTCTCGCAGGCCGGCTGACTCGGTGTGCGAGGCGGCCGGCACGATCTGGCCGATAGTGCCCCGCTCGTAGGACTGGATCGGGCGGTAGTTGCCCCGCGGCCACCAGACGAAGATCAGCGCCAGCAGCACCACCGCGGCCAGCAGCCCGGCCAGCGCCCGACGCCCGGGCTTGCCCGCGGTGGCCCGCCAGATCGCGCCGCTCAGTTGCCTGACCACCCGGACGAGCAGGTAGCCGATGCCCAGGATGGGCAGTCCCACGGCGACCACGGCCAGCAGCTTGACCAGCCCGCCCGCCAGGTCGAAGGCGCCGAAGCGCTCCAGCATGGCGCTGAACTGCCGCTGGAAGCTGACCGCCGCGGTGGCCAGGATGCGCGGCAGGCTGAGCACCGTGACCAGCGCGACGAGCAGGAGCAGCGGAACGACCAGCAGCACCCAGATCGTCACCACCGCCCTGGCCCAGGGCTTGAGGACCTTGGACTCCTCATCGCCCCAGTGGCTGGGCAGCAGGCCGAGCAACGTCGGCTTGATCCGATGGAACAGGTCGGGCACCCCGGTGATGTCGGCGAGCAGGTGGTAGCCGTCGAAGCGCACCAGCGGCGGCAGCTGCCGGACCATCTGCACCAGTTGGGCGCCGATCACCAGCAGCATCGCGTCCCAGCCGGTCAGGCTCCAGAGCCCGAACATCGCCACGGACAGCAGCGCGTTGAAGTACAGCCCACCGAGGTCGGTGCGGATCCGGCCGCCGCGTCCGAGCCGGTAGCTGTCGGTGACGTCGGTGTAGAACGCCGGCCAGACCAGGTACAGCCCGGCGCCCATCGCGCCCGGCGTGGCGCCGCCGTAGCGGGCGGCCGCGGCATGGCCGAACTCGTGAAAGCCGGCCGAGGCCACCGTGATCGCGAAGACGGTCAGCAGCAGGCCGGGCCTGTCGAAGGCCTGGTGGGCGGCCAGTGCCAGGCCCCGATCGAAGAGCAGCCACTTGCACACTCCGACGAAGGCCACCAGCACCGCCGTGACGACCAGCGGGTTGAACAGCCAGCCGAACGGGGCGGTGATCCGCCGGGTCACGGCCGGGTCGGAGACCACCCACCGAAACCGCAGGGCCAGCAGCGGATTGGACCTGCGCAGCTCCGGTTGCGAGCCGTCGGCCAGGCGCACCACGCCGAGCGGGCGCAGCTTGGACTCGACCAGCATCCGCGCGTCGGCCGCGGTGATCGACCGATCAGAGCCGGCGCTGACGTGCGCGGCGATCTCGTCGTAGCCGCGCTGGCCGTCGATGGCTTCCAGGGTCCGGTACAGCAGGCTCGTCAGCTGCAGCATCTGCCCGTCGGCCCGGCGTGCCAGCGAGGGCGGCTTGCGATAGCCCGAGCCCGGCGTCTGACCGATCAGCTGCAGGCCGGAGGCCTGGACCGGGACCTCGCTCGAGCCGTCCGGCGTGGCTGACCCGCCTTCGAGCGGCCGGCCGGCCGGCGCTTGCGGGCCCCCGCCGCCGGCAGCTCCACTGACGACGCTCACCCGGCGTTAGGACTGCTGGTCGATCGTGGAGTCTTGGGTCGCGTCGGCGGTCGCGTCACCGGTGATGTCCTGGTTGATCACGGCCGCCTGCTGCGAGACCGCCCCGGCGCTCGAGTCGATCGAGCCGATGTTGGCCGACACGGCGGCGTTGATGGGCGCCGCGGCGTTGGCGTTGGCCGCGATCGCGCCGTTGATCGGCGCGGCGATATCTAGGTCGCCGTTGAGGTCGACGTTGACGTTGAGCAGGTCGCCGTCCAGCGCATCCGACGGCGTGGGAACCGGCGCCGGGATCGCGGTGTCAGCAGGCTCGGCGCCCTGGTCGATGCCGCTGGTCTGGTCGGAGGTCGCCGCGGCGTCACCGGTGATGCCCTGTGAGATCTCTGCGCCCTGCAGCGCCTGGGCGCCGGCGGTGGAGCCCACCGACAGCACATTGGCGCCCACCGAGGCGTTGATCGGCGCGGCGATGTTGGCATTCGCCGCGACCGCGAGGTCGATCGGCGCCGCGACGTCCAGGGCCAGGTCGAGGTTGGCGTTGAGATCCAGCAGCGACATGACCTCCTTGTCAGGAAGCGCGGTGGCGCCTTCGGCAGCCAGTTCGTCTGCAGACATCGGGGTCAGCTCTGCCGCCATCATCAGCTCCTCTGCGCCTCTCGGCGCGCTCGACACGTGTGGCGCGGTCCGAAGACGCCCTGCGCGTTAGCCTTAGACCGCAACTCATATCAGATGGGTGGTTTTATCACCCACATCACGCAAGCTCAACGACGCGGACGCGCAAGTGTTACGCCGAGCACTCAGCCGAGGCCTTGAGGTAGGCGGCGGGCGCCGTCTGCGCGCGTGCCCATCGGCTCGCGTCAACCCGGCGGGCGTTCGGCGACCGAGAGGCCGCCCGGCGGCAGCTCGACCGGCGGCTGCGCGGTCGCCAGATCTTGCGACGCCGGCGGCGCGGTGGCCGACTCCGCCGCCGGTTCCTCGGCGGCGGGTGGCTTGGCTGTGCTGCGGACCCCGGCCAGGCCCAATGGCACCGCCAGCAGGCCACCCAGTCCCAGGACCAGCCAGACCCGGTGTCCGAGCTGGGTGAACAGCGCGCCGCCGATCATCGGCCCGAGCGCCGAGCCCAGCGCGAACATGAACTGGAAGCTGCCGATGTAACGGCCCCTCAGGTGCGCGGGGCCGGCCATCGCGGGGTAGGCGAACACCGACGGGGCGCCGGACACCTCGGCGGTGGTCCAGATCAGGGTGCCGATGATGATCACCGCCGGGCCCAGGGGCATCCCGTAGAAGCCGACGCCGATCGGGATCAGCAGGAAGGCCAGGCCGGTCGTGAGCTTCATCGGCCACTTCTGGGTGAGCTTGGTCAGCGGCAACTCGAAGGCGATCACCAGGCCGCCGTTCAGGGCGACCGCGAAGGTGTACCAGAAGATCGGGACGCCCTCGGCCTTGACGTCCAGCGGCAGCGTGGACAGGTACTGCATGTAGATGGCGGAGTTGATCAGCGCCGCGACCAGGAACAGCACGTAACGCCGGTCCCGCAGGACGTCGAGGTACCCGCCGGTCGGCTCGGCGTCGTCGGTCCCGCCAGCGCGGCTGGCCCGGCGCGGCAGGGTCGCCATCGCCAGGCCCGCGTAGACCAGCGCGACCAGCGCCTCGCCCCAGAACAGCAGGGTGAACCGCTGGTGGTCGAGGTTGTAGAGCGCGAACCCGAGCAACGGGGCGACGGTGGCGCCGACGTTCAGCCCGAACCGGTACATCGCGAAGATCATCACCTGCCGGCTCTCAGACGTCAGCTCCGAGAGCAGGGTCGCCGACGCCGGCCGGAAGATCTGGCTGACCAGGCCCACCAGCCCGACCGCGATCAGCAGCAACAGGTAGTCGTGCAGATAGAGCAGCGAGGCGATCAGCACCGCCGAGCTGGACATGCTGAGCACCGTGGCGTTGCGGGCGCCGAGCCGGTCGGCGAGCATCCCGCCGACCAGCACGCCGATCACGCCGCCGACGCCGTAGCTGCCCAGTCCCAGCGCGGCTTGGGAGGCCGAGTACCCCTCGGCGATCAGGTAGAGGACCAGGAAGATGTTGAGGAAGCCACCTACCCGGTTGACGAACACGCCGCCGATGATCGCCTTGACCGCGACCGGCGACTCGATGAAGGTGGCCCAGATTCCGGCGCTCTCCGACTGCGTCTCAGTCGCCATGTGCCACTCACTTCTCTTCCGATCCCGGCGTCCCAGTGTGCGGCTCGGGCGTTACAAAGCCAAAGCGTATTAAAGCCGATCGGCCGGCTTTGGCGCCCACGGCCCGAGGGCTGGGAGCGGCGGCAGGCCAGCTCCGGTGGGCTAGGTCCAGTAGAGGATGCGCGCCGCCGGCAGCCGGCGCGGCACTTCGGTGTCGAACCACTGGCGCATCTGGGTCATCAGCTCACGCGGGTAGACGTACTTGACGCCGCCGAACTTCGAGCGCTTCTCGCTGCGCTGGTCGGGGTCCATCTCCAGCCTGGTGCGCGGGTACCACTGCAGCAGGACGTCCCGGCTGGCAGGTGTGAAGCGGTGGGTGATGAGCTCGACCGTCAGGTCCAGGTCGGCGACGCCCTCGACAGCGGCCGCGGCGTCGTCCAGCAGCTCGCCATAGGCCTGCTGCCAACCGGGAACCGGCATGATCGGCGCGATGGTCAGGCCCACCCGGTAGCCGGCCTCAGCCATCGTGCGCAGCGCGGCCAGCCGCGCCGGCATCCGGGCGGTGCCGCCCTCGAACCTCGTCGCCACCTCCGCGGCGTTGACCGAGAACCGCGCTCGGGTGCGCCGGCCGTGCGGCAGCCCGGCCAGCGAGGCCACGTCGTCGAACTTGGTGGTGAAGCGCAACTGCACGCCGTCGCCGAACTCGCCCTGGCCCACCCTGCTGATCGCCGCGGCCAGCGAGCCGGTGACCTGCTCGATGCCCAACGGGTCGGTGTAGCAGGACAGCTCGAATGTGGTGCCCTCGTGGCCGCGTTCAACGGTGCCGCTGGTGACGTGCCCACGGCCGGCGTGGGTGCCGATGCCGGCCAGCACGTCGTCGAGATTGGCATAGACCCGGGTGATCGGAGGGCCGCCGAGCGAACCGGCCAGGTAGCAGTACTGGCAGTGCGCGGGGCAGCCTCGCGCCAGGTCGATCCGCCAGTCGGCGCTGGGCGGGATGGGCTGGGGCTTCAACGCGCTCGGCGGCGCCACCACCACCGCGAGGCTGGACTTGGCCAGCGCGTAGGTCTGGCGCTCGGACTCGCCGCGCAACCCGGTGAGCCGGTCGCCGGGGAGCAGCTGGATATCGGTCACGCCGGCGGCCTCGCAGCGGCGGATGATCTCGGCGGTGTGCTCCAGACCGGCCGCGGCGCGGGTGATCAGCACCCGCTTCGGTGTCCAGACGCGGCCTGGGGCAGTGCTGATCTGAAGGGTCTCTGACACGGTCTCTGACATGGTCTCTGACATCGATGACATAACACCGCGAGCAGCGTCAACGTTCCGCGCGGCGACGTCGAAAAGCCAGTGCCTGGCCTGCTGAGAAGTGCCCTCTGGATATGTCTGGCTTCAACCACCTTCACTTGTCGTACTCTCGCGCAGTGGGATGCCTCGACAGCCACTCAAGGCCGGCCCACCGGCAGGTGGTCTGACGAAGGAGCGCGACCATGACCAACGCCGACAGTGATCCGAGCCGCCGGGGTGAGCCCTCTGACCAGGACACCGGCGCCAGCGTCGGCCAGGACCGACTGGCCCAACAGCTGAGCGTTCTGGCGAAGTCGCTGGCGAAGCAGCCGGACCTGCAGTCGACCCTCGACGCGGTGGTGCGGGCGGCGGTGGACACCGTGCCCGGCGCGATGGAGGCGAGCATCTCCGAGATCCAGCGCCGCCGCGACGTCAAGACCCTGGCCGCCACCGGTGAGCTGGCCCGGGCCGTGGACCACGCCCAGTACGACTTTGCCGAAGGACCGTGCCTGGACTCGCTCTATGACCAGCACACGATCCGGCTGGCCGACATCCACGCCGAGCGGCGCTGGCCCCGGTTCGTGGCAAGGGCGCGCGAGCTGGGCGTCGGCAGCATGCTCGCGGTGCAGCTGTTCGTCGACGGCGAGGACCTGGGGGCGTTGAATCTGTTCAGCCGGCAGGTCGACTCCTTCAACGACGAGTCAGAGCATGTCGCGTTGCTGTTCGCCAGCCACGCCGCGGTCGCCATGTCAGGTGAACGCGTCCGCGGGCACCTGCAGGCGGCGGTGTCCACCCGCGAGGTGATCGGCCAGGCCCAGGGCATCCTGATGGAACGGTTCAAGGTCACCGGCGAGATGGCGTTCCACATGCTGATGCTGGCCAGCCAGGACAGCAACCGCAAGCTCCGCGACATCGCCGACGAGCTGGTGTCCACCGGTCGACTGCCTGGCCCTGAGGCTTCACCACGGCTCCGGCCCCGACCCGAGAGCTAGAATGGCCAGGCCGGCCCGCCTTTCGTCAGCAGCAGGGGACGAGCCGGCGCCCATTGCCGGAGTCGTCATGGCCGAGCTGCCACGTCCGCATCGCGAAGACGCCGCCGCGACCGCGCTGCGCGCCAGATCGATGCGCGAGGAGGCCCGGGGCGCTCGCGAGCGCAACCAACAGCTGCTCCGGGCGAACGAGGAGATGCGCGCCCGGCTACGCGCCCACCGGACCCCTGCGCCGCAGCCTGAAGCCGACGACGGCTGAGCGGCCTGCGTTCTGCCCGGCGCTTGCTGGCCAGGCCATGAGCGCACGCCGACTTCATGGGCGTTTGGCCCTGCAACCGGGGCTGTCGGTAGGGTCGGTCCTGACGTGAGCGGTGGCCGACGACGTGGGGGGTGCCAGTGAGCGGTCCTGACGTTCTCATCGCCGGGCGCTACCGGTTGGTCAACCGCATCGCCAGCGGCGGCATGGGGATCGTGTGGCAAGCCTGGGACGAGCTGCTGCAACGCCCGGTCGCGCTCAAGCAACTGCGGCCACAGCCTGGGCTCAGCGACGCCGAGGCCGAGCTGACCAGCCAGCGGGCGATGCGCGAGGCCCGGATCACCGCCCGGCTGCACCACCAGCACGCCGTGCCGGTGTACGACGTCGTCGAATACGACGGCCAGCCCTGCCTGATCATGCAGTACCTGCCCTCGACCAGCCTGCAGACCATCGTCAACGACCGGGGGCCGGTCCCCCCCACCGAAGCCGCCCGGATCGGCGCCGAGGTCGCCTCGGCCCTGGCCGCCGCGCACGCCGCCGGCATCGTGCACCGCGACGTCAAGCCGGGCAACGTCCTGATCGCCGAGGACGGCAGCGCCAAGATCACCGACTTCGGCATCTCCCACGCCCTCGGCGACACCACCCTGACCTCGACCGGCATGGTCACCGGCACACCCGCCTACCTGGCGCCCGAAGTCGCCCGCGGCGCCGATTCCGGCTTCGCCTCCGACGTCTTCTCCCTGGGCGCCACCCTGTACGCCGCCACCGAGGGCGCCCCGCCGTTCGGAACCGACCAGAACCCGATGGCCGTCCTGCACAAGGTCGCCTCCGGACAGGTGAACCCGCCGCGGCGCAGTGGGCCGTTGACCCCCTTGCTGCTGCGGATGCTGGCCGCGGACCCGGCAGGCCGGCCGCCGATGGTCGACGTCGCGCACACCCTGAAGGCACTGCACAGCGACAGCACCGCGCCCACCGCGGTCGCCACCCTGCCACTGAGCTCACCGCCGCCGATCACGCCGCCGCCGCTGAAGCCGCAGGACCGCGCAGCCGTCAAACCGGGCCCGGACGCGCCGGCCGCGGTGGCTCCCATCGCCGCCGGGATGGCCGGCGCCGGCGTGGCGGCCAGCGCCGGCCCGACCCAGCGGATCGATCCGGGGCCGCTCGGTCCGCGAGCGGGCGAGACGACGGCGCTGCCGGCCGGCGGCGGCTCCATCGGCCGAGGGCCGGTCCTTCCCCCTGCTGGTGATGATGACTCCGATCCCGAGCGGCGTAGTTCCACCGGCCTGCTGATCGTGTTCGCCGTGGCGGCACTGCTGATCGGCGCCATCATCGCCGGGCTGGTGCTGCTCAACGACGGCGACGGCGACAACACCGCCGCGCCGAGCAGCAGCCAGCGTCCGACCAGCCAGCCGAGTTCCACCCGCGTCTCCAGCACGCCGCCGCCGACCAGCGCCCCGGCCACGTCGTCCCCGCCGGCCAGCACCGCGGCCAGCACGACGGCCAGCACGGTGACCACCCCGTCCTCGACGCCATCGCCGTCGAGCACCCCCTCGCAGGTCGCCGGAACGCCGACCTCGTCCGAGCTTGCCGCGGCTATCCGGGACTACTACAGGCTGCTTCCCGACAACACCGACGGCGCCTGGACGCGCCTGACCCAGCAGTTCCAGAACACCCGGGCCGGCGGCCGTGACTCTTACGAGCGCTACTGGAACGACGTGCGACGCGTATCGGTGAGCAACGTCGCGGGAACTCCGCCGGGCACTGTCCAGGCGACGGTCAATTATGTGTACGAGAACGGCCGCCAGGTTTCCGAGCGCACCACGTTCGGCCTGGTGTCCGAAGGGGGCATCCTCAAGATCAACAGTCAAAGCTGAGCGGGTAGCTCGGCTCAGACCGCTTCGGGCTGATGCCGCTTCACGCAGCGGGCTCTGGCTGAACGAGACGCCCGGTGGCCTCTGTACGAGACGCCCGGTGGAGTCGCTGCCTGAGGAGGGGCGAATGCGCGCATTGCCAACCGAGGTCAGCAGCCTCAACGGCCGTCCGGTGCGGGTGCTGGTCGCCGGGACCGTGACGGACCTGCCTGAAGTGGTGCTGGTGCCCGGGCTGGGCGCGCCGGGCTACCTGACGCCCTGGGTCCGCCAGATCGCCACCTGGACTCGCGCCACCGTGCTCGACCTGCCCGGCTGGCGCTGGGGACGCGCCAGGGCCTGCCCCGCGACGGTGGCCGGCATCGGCGCGGCCACGGCCAGGTGGCTGATCGAGCACGACCGGCGCGACGTCGTGCTGCTGGGCCATTCCACCGGCGCTCAGGCCGTGGTGCGCACGGCGTCACTGGTGGGCGACCGGCTGGCCGGGGTGGTGCTGGCCGGGCCGACATTCGATCCGGCGGCCCGCACCGTCGCCGGGCTGCTTCGCCGGGCGGCGCCCACCCTGGCTTCGGAACGGCTGGCCGAGGTACCGGCCGTGCTGCCGTCCTACCTGCACAGCGGCGGGGTCAACCTGCTCAGGTTCTTGCTGGACGCGCTGCGCGACCGTCCTGAGGACCGGGTCGCGCAGCTGGGGGCGCCGGTGCTGGTCGTGACCGGCGAACGGGACGGCTTCGCGCCGCCGGCATGGGCGCACCACCTGGCCGCCTTGACGGCCGGGCGGTGCGCCATCCTGCCCGGTGCGCACAACGCCTGCTTTCCTTACCCCGTCCAGGCCGACGCCGCATTGCGCGAAGCCGTACTGGCCTGGACGGGCCCAGCCGCCGACGAGGGCGGCTGGGCGAGCACTGCTACTTGACGATCGCGTCCAGGCTCTTCTTCATCGCCTTCGGCTGAGCGGGGCTGCGCGGAGCGGTTTTGCGCATCTCCAGCATCCGCTCGCCGAGTTCGGACAGCTGCTTGCGAGTCATCCCCTGCCGCACCTCAGGGAACCATTCCTGCTCTTCTTCTTCGATGTGGTGCAGCACATTCTCGATCAGCACCGTCGTCTTGGCCTCGAAACGCTCGTGGTCAGCGTTCATCGTGCTCAGTTCCATGCACAGCACATCGGCGACGTGATGCTCCTCGTAGGACTCCAGGACGTCGTCCTCGAGGTCGGGCAGCGCCCGGCGCACTTCTGGGTAGATCAGCTCGTTCTCCAGATAGGTGTGCACGGTCAGCAGCTCGATCATCTTCTTGACGAGGTCGCCCTTTTTCTGGGTGGCGTCCTCCCCTGCCTGCTGGAACTGCTTGAAGACACCCTTGAGTTCTTTGTGGTCAGCCTTCAACAACACGATTGCATCGCTGGACATAGAGCTTCTCTCTTGTCAGGTCGCGGCGCGACGGGGGGTTTTCAACGGGCGCCGTTGTGTATCACACCGGCGCCCGTCGACAGGGTTGGTCAGCTACGGCTTTCCTGAATGGTGTCCTTGGCGTCGGCGGCCTGGCCCTGCACATCCTGAGCCGAGGACTTGCCCTCTTCCTTGACCGTCATGGCGGCGTCGGCGGCGGTCTCCTTGACCGACTCGACTGCCTCCTGGGCGGGCTGCTTGAGGTTGTCGGCAACCTCCTTGACCGCGTCGGTCACCACCGGTGCGGCGGTCTCCTTCACGGTGTCCTTGACCTGGGTCGCAGCCTGCTTCTCGCGCTCGCTGACCGGCATCAGCGAGCCGACCAGCCAGCCGACGCCGACGGCGATCAGGCCTGCCGCCAACGGGTTTCCGGCTGCCCGGCTCTTCACGGTGGAGGGAGCGCCGGTCACGGCCCCGCCCATGTCAGATGCCTTGCCAGCCACGGCGTCACCCATGTCGGATGCCTTGCCGGCCACGCTGGAAGCCTTGTCCGAGGCGCTGGACCCCAGGTCCGCCGCTGAGCCCATGACCCTCTCCTTAACGCCGACGACGGCGCCACGAGCCTTGTCGACCTGCCGCTTTGCCACGTGGCTGGGGGTGACCGTGTCGGTCAAGGTGTTGACATCGTTGGACAAGTTCGCGCGGGTCTGCTCGATCTCGGCGCGGATCTGATCTGGGTCGTTGCTCATCGTCATCGGGTCTCCTCGTTTCCTGCGACAGCGCTGGGAATCTTCTTGACGGTGTCCGTGGTACGCGGGACACCGGGGACTTTCTTCATCTCTTTGCGGCCCGACGAGTAGAGGACCGCGCCGATGATCGCCCAGATGACGGCCACGATCAGCGCAGACCAGCCGTGGCCGGTCTCGTTGCCGATGCCCCACCACAGGGCGATGGAGATGAACAGCAGGACCATGTGACCCGCCACGCCGGCGCCGGCCAGCATGCCGGCGCCCTTGCTGGCCTGCTTGGCCGACTGGGTGAGCTCGGCCTTGGCCAGTGCGACCTCTTGCCGCATGAGGGTGCTCAGGTCAGCGCTGATGTCAGCCAGCAGCTCACCGACAGAGGGCCGCTCGCCGGCCGGCTGACCGCCTGCCTGGTAGGAGGTGCTGCCTTCGTAGGAGGTGCTCACCGAACGCCGCCGGTTGTCCCACCGGTGGTCGGGAAGCCGGTCGGGCCGTCCTCGCTGGAGGCGTAGGGCCGGACCACCTCGATCTCCTCAACCGTGCCGAGCACCACCGGGCCGCCGGCCTCGGCGCCGTACTGCGCGCCGACGCCCTGCTGGATGCCCGTGCCGTACTGCACCCCGGTGCCGTACTGGGTGGGGGCTCCGTACTCGCTGTAGCTGCCCGACTGCTGGGCCTGGGCCTCGTCGGCGGCCACGGCCTTCAGGCCGCGGGTCATCCGCCCGGCCAGCAGGCCCGCGCCGGCCGCCAGCATCAGGAACATGCCCGGACGCCGCCGAGCGAAGGTCTTGACCTCGTCGAGCAGCTCGTCAGGCTCGCGCTGCTCGAGCCAGGACGCGAAGTCGCGGCTGCGCTGGATGCCCTGCTTTGCCAGGTCGGTGACCGGTCCGGAGGACTGCACACCGGGCTGGGTCATCGTGTGCAGCTCGTCAGCGAGGGAGCGAAGGCCCTGGGCCAGCCGCTGCTGCTGAGTAGAGGCCTGCTGACGCGCCTCGGAGCCTGCCTGGGCAAGGAGGTCCTTGGCCTGGCGACCGGCTTCGGCGCCCACGTTGGCGGCCTGCTCCTTCGCCACGCCGGCCACGTGCTGACCGGCTTCCTTCGCGCCCTGGGCCACCTCGGCGGCCTGGCCCTTGGCCAGGTCGGCGGTTCCGCCCTCGGAACCGGACTCGCTGGCGCCGCCCGTCGGAGGCGTCGAGTAACCGATCACCGGCGGGGTGGCGCCGGCGACGGGGACCACGTCACCTTCGGTGGCAAGCGGTGTGGAGGTGTAAGGCGGGGTGTATCCCTCGGTCATGATGAAACTCCTGGAGTTCGACAGAGCGAGCGCTGTGGTCTCAGCGCGACGTGCGACGGAGATGACTCCGCCAGAGATGTGGCTACTGATATCAAACAGCGGGCGCCGCTTCGCGCTGGAGGTGGCCGTCTGCGGGGTGACTCACAATGAGCGATCAGCACAGGCTGGAATCTCGCCCCACTCGGGAGAGGGCTCTGACGCCTAGGTTCGCTCATCATCGTGATAGCCCGCAGTTGTGCCAGCTACAAAGGGCGGAATCGCAGTAGACGCCCAGCTGAGCATCGAAGGGCTCTTGATTGAGCCGCGCGCAGGCCAAAGGCACTCCACTGCCCATGATTGTAGGGTGCGCCCGGTTACCGGCGCAATTCGCGGAGATCAACTCGGCGGTGCGAGCCGGGCCGCCGTCGGCTCAGCCGCTCAACCCACGCGCCGGTGCGAGCCGGGCCGCCGTCGGCTCAGCCGCTCAGCCCACGCGCCGGTGGCACCGGGTCGCTGCCGCCCGCCGTTCCGGGCCGGCAGCGCACCAGCCGGCGCGCCGTCAACCACAGCCCGCGGCGCAATCCGTGCGACTGCAGGGCTTGGGCGGCGTAGTGCGAGCAGGTCGGGCTGAAGCGGCAGCACGGGCCGCGCCGCGGGCTGATCTCCTGCTGGTACAACCTGATCGTCGCCAGCGCGAAGGCGAGCAGCCAGTCCGACCGGCTCGTGATCGAGCCGTCGGCGCGGAGCTGCCGGGCGGCCCGGCGCGCCATCGACGGGCCCACCAGCGTCAGCTGCGGTCCGCAGCCCAGCGACTCAGCCAGGCAACAGCCGGTCTGCAACAGGCAGATGTCGCGCATGCACGAGTTGCCGCCGCCATAGCCGCGCCGGTAACCGGGTCCGTAGCCGCGCGGCGGCCCGAACCTGCCGTAAGGCGGGTAACCGCGCCGACCCGATCGCCAACCTCCTATGAAGACCATCATCTGAACGTAGCTGTAGCCACGGCCAGAGCAGCAGGCAGACCAGGACCGCAGCCCATCGCCCGGGCGGCTGATTGCAATCCCTCAACTGCAGGAATAGGGTCAGATATCGGCTCGGCAAGTAGCCGGCGGACGAAGTCCACCGAGAATGCTGCCGCCCGGACTTCGCCGCCACCAGTGCCTCAACCTCCTGGAGGCTGAAGTGACCAGCTCTCGCGGTACCGCAGTGGACCGTACTGACATTCAGAAGGCCGCCCTCGCCGTCGGCGCCGTTTTTCTCCTGGTGGGCCTGCTGGGGTTCATCCCCGGCATCACCACCGACTACGACGAGATGAAGTTCGCCAGCCACGACTCGTTGGCCAAGTTGCTCGGCATCTTCCAGGTGTCGGTGTTGCACAACATCGTCCACCTGTTGTTCGGGGTCGCCGGCATCGCGATGGCTCGCCAGGCCCGCACCGCCTACCTGTTCCTGGTCGGCGGCGGCGTGATCTACCTGGTGCTGTGGCTGTACGGCCTTGTCATCGACAAGGAGTCCGACGCCAACTTCGTGCCGGTGAACAACGCCGACAACTGGCTGCACCTGCTGCTCGGCCTGGGCATGATCGCCCTCGGCGTGCTGCTCAGCCGGCGTGCCGCCGACACCACCGGGGCCCGCGGCACCCGCTGAGCCGGGTCCACCCGCGTCACCCCGAGGCCGTCTGCTCGTTACCTCCAGCAGGTCACCCACCTGCTGGAGGTACACGTGCGTCGCCTCACGTTCTCCGCTGCCACCGCCGCCGCGGTCCTGGCAGTCAGCTCGACCATCGCGCTCGGCCCGTCCACGGCCGCCGCGGCCGAGACCGATTACCGAACCCAGTCGCTGCACTTCGCGGTGACGGTCGGACCGGCCGGCAGCCAGCAGCGATGCGACATCGTCGGTGACCTCTACACCCCGGCCGGCGTCTCGGCGCAGCAGCCGGCGCCGGCCATCCTCACCACCAACGGATTCGGGGGCTCGGCCGCCGACCAGACTCCCTTCGCGCAGCTGTACGCGAGCAAGGGCTACGTGGTGCTGTCCTACTCGGGCCTGGGTTTCGGCGGCTCCGGTTGCAAGATCACCCTCGATGACCCGGACTACGACGGCCTCGCCGCCAGCCAGCTGGTGAGCTTTCTCGGCGGCGCGCCGGGAATCGCCTTCACCGACGCCGAGCACACCGATCCACTGCCGGCATTGGATTACGTGCTGCACGACGCTGTCGATCACCGCGGCCTCGCCCAGCGACACGACCCCCGGGTGGGCATGTGGGGCGGTTCCTACGGCGGTCAGATCCAGTTCGCCGTCGCCTCGATCGACGCCCGGGTCGACGCGCTCAACCCGCAGATCACCTGGAACGACCTGTCCTACTCCCTCGGGCCCAACAACGCCGCGTCCACCAGCGCAGACCCCGCCGGCACGCCCGGCGCCACCAAGCTGACCTGGGCCGGCGCCTTCTCAGCACTCGGCGTCTTCAACGGCGTGCAGTACGCCCAGCAGGACCCGCAGCGCCTGATCGGCTGCCCCAACTTCGCCGACTTCGTCTGCCCGGCGCTGGTCGCCGGCGGCACGACCGGCTACCTGCGGACCGAGGACGTCGCCAAGCTGCGGCATGCCTCGGTGGCCAGCTACCTGCCCAGGATCACCATTCCGGTGCTGCTGGTCCAGGGCGAGGTGGACACCCTGTTCAACCTCAACGAGTCGATCGCCACCTACCAGGCGCTGCGCCGCCAGCACACCCCGGTGGCGTTGCTGTGGCGCTACAACGGCCATTCCGGCGGCGTCCCGTCCGCGGCCGGCGCCGCGTACGAGGCCAGCCGCGTCCAGGCCTGGTTCGACCACTACCTCAAGGGCGCCGACGTCAGCACCGGCCCCGGGTTCGCCTACTACCAGGACTGGTCGGGCGCCACTGCGACCGCGCCGAGCTATCCGGTCGGCAAGCCGCACCGGCTCTACCTCTCCGGCGACGAGCTGGTCAGCAGCGGGGTGCGCCCGGGCTCGCAGTCCTTCACCACCCCGCCGGCCGGAGTCCCCAGCACGCTGGGCGGCCTCGACGTCGTCGGCTCCCAGGTGGACGTGCCGCAGGACTTGCCGGATGTGAACCTGCCCGGGACCTTCGCGTCCTGGACCGGCGCGCCGCTCACCGCGCCGCTCACCGTGGTCGGCACGCCCACCCTGGATGTCCAGGTGTCGGCGCCGACCGCCGCGCTGACCCAGGCCGGTGGCCCCGGCGGCCAGCTGGTGCTGTTCGCCAAGCTCTACGACGTCGGCACCGACGGCGTCGCCCAGCTGATCAACGGGCTGGTGGCCCCGATCCGGATCTCGGACGTGACCAGGAGCACCCACATCACGCTGCCGGGCATCGCGCACCGGTTCGCCGCCGGGCACCGGATCGCGCTGTACCTGGCCGGCGGTGACGCCAACCACCGGGGTGGCCAGCTGGCGGCCCCGGTCACCGTCAGCACCGGCTCCAGCGGCCAGGTGCTGACGTTGCCGGTGCGCTGACCCGACGCTCAGCCCTGGCGGCGCTCAGCCTTGGCGGCGCCCGGCCCTGGCGGCGCTCAGCCTTGGCGGCGCTTGCCCAGCTCCTCGATCAACCTGAGCCAGACCTCGCTGACCGTGGGGTAGGACGGCACCACGTGCCGCAGCACCGGCACCGGGATCCGGGCCACCACGGCCATGGTCGCCGAATGGGTCAGCTCGGCGACACCGGCGCCGACGAAGGTCGCGCCCACCACGACGTCGCGCTGCCGGTCCAGGACCAGCTTGGCCCGTCCGAGGTAGTTCTGGCGCAGCAGGTAGCTGCCGGCCACCGCCGCCAGGTCGTACTCGACTGCCTCGACGTCCAGGCCCTGGTCGCGGGCCTGCTGCTCGGTCAGGCCCACCGAGCCGATCTCGGGATCGGTGAAGGTCACCTGCGGCGCCTGGTCGTGATCGGCCACATCGGTGTGCCTGCCGAACGGGTCGGGGTCCAGCGGCCGGCCGGCGGCCCGGGCGGCGATCACCTCACCGGCGATCCGGGCCTGGTACTTGCCCATATGGGTCAGCAGCGCCCGGCCGCACAGGTCGCCGATGGCGTACAGCCAGTCGCCGTCCACGCCCTCGACGGTGAGGTGGTCATCGACCGGCAGGTGTCCCCCGGCCTTCAGGCCCACCGTCTCCAGCCCGATGTCCTCGCTGTTGGGGCGGCGGCCGGCGGCCACCAGGACCTCGTCAGCGGTGATCTGCTCGCCGTTGTCCAGGGTGAGAGTCACCTCGCCGCCGTGCCGGCGCCCCACCGGGGCGTCGTTGACCTCGGCGCGCCGCGCCGAGGTGACCTTGGTCTGCGTCCGGACCGTGATGCCCGCTGCCCGGAACCCGCTCTCGATGATGTCGCCGGCGAACGGCTCGTTCTTGGCCAGCAGCCGGGGCCCGCCCTCGACCACGGTGATCTCCTCGACGCCCAGCGCGTGCAGCCAGGTCACCGACTCGCAGGCCACCACCCCACCGCCCACCACGACCATCCGGCGAGGTGTCTCGTGCAGGCCGGTCACGTCGCGCGAGGTCCACGGCCGGGCTTGGGCCAATCCCGGCGCCGGCGGGATCGCCGGGTCGCTGCCGGTGCTCAGCACCACCGCGTGCCGGGCGGTCAGAACCCGCTCGGCGCCGTCGGGGGTCCGCACGGTCACCTCGCGAACCCCGGACAGCCGGCCGCGGCCACGCACCACGTCGATGCCGGCGCCGAGCGCCCAGTCGACCTGGGAGCTGTCATCGAGGTGGTTGACCACCTCGTCCCGGCGGGCCAGCACCGCCTGCACGTCGAGCGGCCGGTTACCGACCAGGCTCCTGACACCGGGCAGGTCGCGCCCGGTCGCGAGCACCTCCACCGGTCGCAGCAGCGCCTTGCTCGGCATGCACGCCCAGTAGGAGCACTCACCGCCGAGCAGGCCGGCTTCGACGATCACCGCCCGCAAGCCGGAGAACTGCGTCGCGTACTGCGCGGCGTTCTCACCGGCGGCGCCGCCGCCCACCACGATGACGTCCCACTCCCTCCGATCCGGATCCACTGCCGCAGTCATCGCCGACCTGCCTCTCTGGCGTAGCCGCCCCCACCTCTGCCCATCGCCTCTGGGCCGGCTGCCCGCGAGTTCCCGTCCTCGTCGTGCAGGCCTGTCTCGAGGGTATGGGGCCGAGCGCCCCAGCGGCACGGAGCCGAGCTCGGGCTGCCGAACTAGCATCGAAAGACCACCGGGAAGGCGGCGCAGCTGTGACCACAGGCCAGGCATCGAGCGGGGCGCAGAGCCCGAGCAGCACCACCCAGACCGATCCGGCGGCGCTGCGCGAGCAGCTGACGGCGATCGCGCGCAGCCTGACGCTGGAGCAGCAGGTACGGCTGCTGACCGGCGCGGACATGTGGAGCACCCACGCCGAACCGGCCGTCGGGTTGCGGTCGATGGTGCTCTCCGACGGCCCGTCCGGCGTGCGCGGTCAGATCTGGGACGAGCGGGACCCCTCGCTCAACCTGCCCTCGGCGACCGCCCTCAGCGCGTCCTGGGATCCGGAGTTGGCCTACCGGTACGGCGCCGCCGCCGCTGCCGAGGCGGTCCGCAAGGGCGTCGACGTCGTGCTCGGCCCCACCATCAACCTGCACCGCAGCCCGCTGGGCGGCCGGCACTTCGAGGCGTACTCCGAGGATCCGCTGCTCACCGGCGAGATCGGCGCCGCCTTCGTCCGGGGCGTGCAGTCGGCCGGCGTGGCCGCCTGCCCCAAGCATTACATCGCCAACGACTTCGAGACCGAGCGGTTCACCGCGTCGGTGGAGGTCAGCGACCAGGCGCTGCGCGAGGTGTACCTGGCGCCCTTCGAGCGAACGGTCCACGACGGCGGCGCCTGGACGGTGATGTCGTCCTACAACGCCGTCCGCGGGGTCACCATGTCGGAGAACGACCTGCTGCGCAGCCCGTTGTGCCAGGAGTGGGGTTTTGACGGGGTGGTCGTCTCGGACTGGACCGCCGTCCGGTCGATCGCCGCCGCCAGGGCCCGGCAGGACCTGGCGATGCCGGGCCCGGACGGGCCCTGGGGCCAGGCGCTGGTGGCCGCCGTCCGCGCCGGTGAGGTGCCGGCCGCCGAGATCGAGGAGAAGGTGCGCCGGCTGCTGCTGCTGGCCGTCCGGGTCGGCGCGCTGGGCGCTGAGCCCCCGCCGCCGCCCCGGCCGGTCATCGACGCCGGCTTCGCCCGTGAGGTCGAGGCCCGGGGCATCGTGCTGGTGCGCAACACCGACGGCCTGCTGCCGTTGCGGGCGCCGGCCAGCATCGCGGTCAGCGGCCAGAGCGCCGGGCTGCCCCGCACCCAGGGCGGTGGCAGCGCGACGGTGCTGCCGAGTGAGACCATCTCGCCGCTGACCGGGCTGCGCCAGGCGCTGCCGGCCACGACCGTCAGCCACTGCCTGGGCGCGATCGTCGAAGAGGGCATCGCCGAGCTGCCGTTGAACTGCCTGACCGACCCCGAGACCGGCTCGGCGGGGCTGCGGGTGCGCATCCGCGACTCAGCCGGTGACCTCGTGCTCGACGAGCTCAGGTTCTCCAGCGCGCTGGTCTGGTTGGGCAACGCGCCGGTCGGGGACCTGGCCACCCTGGAGCTCGTCACCGACTACCGGCCTGCCGTGACCGGGCCGGTCGAGCTGGGCTTCGCGGTGATCGGCCCGACCGTGCTGTCGATCGACGGCGTCGACGTGCTGCAAGCCGACAACGACGTCACTGGCCAGGACCCGGCCAGCGCGGTGCTCTCGCCGCCGGCCAGCACCGCCGAGGTCGACCTGCAGGCCGGCCGCGGCTACCGGCTCAGGGTGCTGCACTCGCTGGCCGGCACCCCGCGGCAGCCCGGCGCCCTGGGCATCACGCTCGGGTCCCGGCCGGCGACCGGCTCCGCCGACGCGCTGATCGCCGAAGCCGCCGAGGCGGCCCGCGAGGCCGAGGTCGCGGTGGTGGTGGTGGGCACCAACTCCCAGGTGGAGTCCGAGGGCTTCGACCGCGGCTCGCTGGCGCTGCCCGGCCGGCAGGACGACCTGGTGCGGGCGGTGGCGGCGGCCAATCCGCAGACCGTGGTCGTGGTCAACTCCGGCTCGCCGGTCACCATGCCGTGGCGCTCGCAGGTGCGGGCGGTGTTGCTGACCTGGTTCGGCGGCCAGGAGTACGGCCGGGCGCTGGCCGACGTGCTGACCGGCGCGGTGGAGCCGGGCGGCCGGCTGCCGACCAGCTGGCCGGCCGAGGAGGCCGACGTGCCGGTGATCGACGTGCGGCCGGTCGACGGGGTGCTGCGTTATGACGAGGGAATCCACATCGGCTACCGGGCCTGGCTGCGCGCCGGCGTCGAGCCCGCCTACCCGTTCGGGTTCGGCCTGGGCTACACCAGCTTCGACTACGAGTCGTTGACGGTGGCGGTCCCGGCCGCCGCCGGCGGAGACGGCGGGGCCGAGGTGAGCATCCGGTTGAGCAACACCGGCCCGCGCGAGGGCCGCGAGGTGGCACAGGTGTACCTGTCCCGGCCGGAGTCCGCTCATGAGCGCCCAGTGCGCTGGCTGGCCGGCTTCGCCGGCGTCACGGTGCCCGCCGGCCAGAGCGCCACGGTCACGATCGCGCTGCCGCGGCGTGCCTTCGAGCACTGGCAGGCCGACGGCTGGGCGCTGGAGCCCGGCGGCTTCACCGTCCAGGCTGGCCCGAACGTGGCAGACCTGCCGCTGCGGGCTGAGTTCTCGCCGCAGGCTCGCCTGCCGCTGTGAGGTCCTTGCCCAGGTGGATGGACAGCTCGGTGTCGGCGTAGTGGCCGAAGGCCGGCACGGGCTGGTAACCGCAGGACAGGTAGAGCTGGACCGCCTCGGGTTGGCGCTGGCCGGTCTCCAGCAGCAGCCAGCGTGCGCCGGCCTGGCGAGCGGTGTCCTCCAGGTGGGCCAGCATCGTCCGGGCATAGCCGCGACCGCGCACCGAGGCCGCCACGTACATGCGCTTGACCTCGGCCATCGGCGCCGCCCAGGACGTCTGCGGATGCTCGTCGTCGTGCCTGCGCCAGCCACCCATCGCGACCGGTTCGCCGCCGAGGTAACCGACCGCGAACAGGCCCCGCGGGGGCCTGAATTCCAGCGGGTCCACGGGTGAGGCGTCCGGGCCGCCGTAGCGCTGGACGTACTCGGCCTGCACCTCGGCGATCAACTGCCTGGCGTCGGGGTGGTCGTAACCGACCTCGCGGATGGAGAGGGAGCTCATCCCTGCATTATCGAATGCCGCCCGGTGACGGCGCGGGCCGGTGAGGTCCGCCCCGCCAGCAGGTCTGAGGCGGCGTCGACGTCCAGCGGCCGGGACAGCAGGAATCCCTGCCCCCGCCCGCAGCCCAGCGCCCGGACCTGCTGCAGCTGGTGCTCGTCCTCGATGCCCTCGATGGTGGTCTCCAGTGACAGCGCCTCGGCGACCTGGAGCACCGCGCGCAGCAGCGCGGCCCCGCTGTGCTCGCCGTTGAGCCGGTCCACGAAGGACTTGTCGACCTTGACGATGTCCAGCGGAAAGTTGACCAGCTGCCCGAGCGAGGAGTAACCCACCCCGAAGTCGTCCAGGGCCAGCGCGACGCCGAGGTCCTTGAGCTGGGTCAGCACCGTCACCACGTCCACCGTGGGGGTCGCCAGGCTGCTCTCGGTGATCTCCAGCACCAGGGCCGAAGCGGGCAGTCCGGCCACCCACAGCGCCCGCTCGATCTCCTCGATCAGGCCCGGGTCCGACAGCTGCCGGGGCGAGACGTTGACGCTGACGGTCAGCTCGCACTGGGCCGGGATGCTGCGCCGCCACTGGGCCAGCTGGTTGCAGGCCTGCCGCAGCACCACGGAGCCGAGCCGGTCGATCAGCCGGGACTCCTCGGCCAGCGCGACGAACTCCTCGGGCGAGATCACGCCGCGCTCGGGGTGCTGCCAGCGAACCAGCGCCTCCATCGACACGATCTGGAAGCTGCGCAGGTCCAGCACCGGCTGGTAGTGCACGATCAGCTCGTCGGCCTCGATGGCGTGCTCGAGGTCGGCCTTGAGGGCCAGCCGGGCCATCGCCTCGACGTGCATCTCCGGGGCGTAGCAGTGGCAGCGCCCGCCGCCGTCGCGTTTGGCCATGTACATCGCCAGGTCGGCGTTGCGCAGCAGGTCGCCGGCGTCCTCTGTCCCCAGGGGCAGCGCGATGCCGATACTGGCCCGGATGGTCAGCGTCTGGCCCTCGACCACCAGGGGCGTCGACAGCGCCGCCAGCACTCGCTCGGCCGCGTAGACAGCGTCCTCGGCGCCGCTGAGCTGGCGCAGCAGCACCACGAACTCGTCACCGCCCAGGCGCGCGGCGACGTCACCGCCGTCCACACAGGTCTGCAGCCGCTCGGCGACCGCGATCAGCAAAGCGTCGCCGGCGACGTGGCCGAGGCTGTCGTTGACCGTCTTGAAGTCGTCGAGGTCCAGCAGCAGGACGGCCATGCTGTCCTCCCGGCGCCGGCTGGAGCCCAGCGCCGCCGTGACCTGCTGGATGAAATAGGTCCGGTTGGCCAGCGGCGTCAGCGGGTCGGTGAACGCCTGGGCTCGCAGCTCCTGCTCCAACTGGCGGTGCAGGGTCATGTCGCGAAAGCTCCAGACCCGTCCCACGGTCATCCCGTCGACCCGCTGCGGTTGGGAGTAACGCTCGAAGAACCGGCCGTCCAGAAACTCCACCTCGTCGTGGCTGCACTCGGCCGGGGTCGCCGCCAGCCGGTCGGCCTGCCTGGTGAAGGCCTCGGGGTCGACCAGCTGGTCCAGCACCGAGGCGCGCAGCTGCTCGTCGTGCCCGGCGGCCAGCACGGCCGGCTCGATCCGCCACATGTCGAGGAACTTCTGGTTGTGGCCCAGGATCCGGCCGTCAGCGTCGATCACCAGGATCCCGTCGGCGGTGGCGTCCAGCGTCGCCTCCAGCAGCGACATGGACAGCGTCACCCGGGCATGCTCGGCAGCGCGCAGCACCGCGACCGAGGCCAGGCTGGCAGCCCAGCCGGCCAGGTCCACGTCCTGGTCCTGGGCCACCGCGAGGTCGGGGTAGTGCAGGCTCACCCGTCCCAGCGGGTCGCCGTTGGGCGCGGCGAAGTCCGCCTGGTGGCTGGCTGGTCCAAACCGTTCGAGGTCGGTCGAGTCGAGAATCCCCCTGGAGCAGCTGAGGATCGCGTATCCCAGGCCTGCTCCGGCCTCGACCTTGATGACGCAGCGCGCGGTGCCGCTGACTGCCTCGGTCGCGGCGGCCAGCTCGATCAGGGTCGCCTCCAGCTCGTCGCCGCGGGCTACCCGCTCGACGATGTCGGCGTGCTCGGCCAGCAGCAACTCGGTGCGCTTGCGGGCCGTGATGTCATAGAGCATTCCGTGCTGGAGCGCGCGCTCGCCGACCTCCTCCAGCAACGCGTCGTCGAGCACCCAGATCACCTGGCCGTCGCGGCGGATCATCCGGTACTCCGCCTGGCAACGACAGTTCCCGACCCGCATCACCTCTGAGCCCAGCACCCGGTCACGGTCCTCGGGATGCAGTTGCCGGGCCCACAGACTGGGGTCGGCGATCAGTTCCTCAGCGCTGAATCCGAGGATCTCCTGAATTTGCGGGCTGGCATACAGCCATCGCCCCTCCACGCCTGACTCGGCGGCGTAGATCGCGGCCGGCAGCCGATCGACCAACCCAGCCAGCAGCAGCTCGCGCAGTTGCGCGCCGCCAGTCCTGGGGCCCGTGGCCTCCGGACCGGACGTCTGCATCGCATACATCGCGGTACCGCCATCTTGTCGTGGGGGTCCCCGGGCCCCGGTGGTCGACACAGCAAATTCACAATCCCATGCAAAGTGCGCGTCCGCACCACGGATAGTCCCGGCCGGACGGCTGACTCGCCGCCTCGACGCGCCGGAACGCCTCGCGCTATTTGATCACCGTTCGCCCTCGACGGCGACCCTGGAATCCCTCCCCGCCGCTGCCCACGTAGGAGTCCGGGTGCGTCAGGCGCAGAAGCGGCTCAGCCGCCGACACTCGTCAACACTGCTAAACGCCCTTAAACTAAAGCGAAATCGACATTGTTGACTGCGTCACAGGCCCGATTGTACGATCCGCGAAGGCTCGGCGTGCTGCCAAGTCTGAAAGGAGCGCGCAGTGACCGCTTTGCTCAGCAGCGATGTAGCCCGGGCCTTTCCGACAGATCTGACAGCCGTCCCCGACCGCGAGGCCAAGCTGGCCTGCCTGCGCGAATTGCACCGGCACTACATGGATTTCTTCGTTCCGCCCGAGCGCAGCGCCGAACTCGGCGAGTGGACCACGCCGGAGCGGGTGGCCGAGATCGAGGGGGCCTGGAACGCCTACGAAGAGGCCCGGGTGCTGGCCGGTCCCGCTCTGCCGACCGCCGCGGCGGACTTCCGGGACTGGTACTTCGACTTCGCCGCCCAGCACGAGTACCACGACCTCTGCGCCTACCTGCGCGACCAGGCGAGCCTGCTCGACGTCGGCATGTTCATGCTGGCGGAGGAGAAGGTCGACGGCCGCTTCGACGACATCATCGCGCTGTCCCAGGTCGGCACCACGGGCGTCACCAAGATGACCATCGCGGAGAACTTCTGGGACGAGATGGGCAACGGCGACCCGGCCGGCGTGCACACCGTCATGTTCGACCATTCCACCAGCTGGTTCCGCCGCGAAGTGGTGGAGCCGCGCGGGGTGGACCTCGGTCTGCTCGAGCAGCCGGAGGTCTACAACAACGCGGTCAACCTGCTGATGTACGGCCTGCGCCGGCGGTACGCGCTTCGCAGCCTGGCCGGCATCGGCCTGCTGGAGCAGACCGCGCCGGCGCGGTTCGGCGCCAACGTCGCCGCCTGCCGACGGCTGGGAGTGCCCCAGGACGTGGTCCGCTACCAGGAAGTGCACGTGCACGTCGATGAGGACCACGGGCGTGAGTGGTTCGACCACGTGTTCATGTCGCTGCTGGAGCGCGCCCCGGAGACCGTGCACGAGCTCGCCCTCGGCGTCGCCATCCGCGGCGCGGTGGCCAGCGAGTTCTACCGCAGGGTTCAAGATGTCCTCTTCGGTCTCGGCTGAGGGGGCCTCGGCAGCTGACGCGCCGCTGCGAGGAGAGGACCTCTTCAGTCCCGAGTCACGCCAGTTGCAGGACCAGTTCGACACCCGGCGCCTGGCCGACCGGCTGGCGCAGCACTTCATCCGGCCAGGGCTCTCGCCGGAGCAGGCGGAGTTCATCGCCGGCTGCCGGATGCTCTTCATCGCCACGGTGGACGCGGCCGGCCAGCCGGAGTGCACGTACAAGGGCGGTCGCCCCGGCTTCGTCCGGGTGCTCGACGACCGAACGCTGGTGCTGCCGTTCTACGACGGCAACGGGCTGTTCTCGACTCTGGGCAACATCCGGGCGACTGGGCGGGTGGGGCTGTTCTTCATCGACTTCGAGGACCAGTACCGGCTGCGGGTCAACGGCAGGGCCCAGGTCGCCGAGCCTGACCCCGACGCCGACCCCGGCGCGCTGGTGCTGGTCACGGTGACCAGCGAGGTGGTCTATGACCTGTGCGAGCGGTACGTGCACAAGATGCGCTTCGTGCAGGAGTCCGAGTATTGTCCGGCTCCCGGGTACCAGCCACCGCCGGCGCCCTATCTGGCCAAATCGCTGTACGACGGGGTACGGCCCGGTCAACCGCCGAGCGACCAGGTCGGTGACAGCGCCGAGAGGAGCACGTGAACATGCCAGGGGTGACCGGAAGCGCCAGTGACCAGTCCGCGCCACCGGCGCATCCGCCTACTGAGGGCTCGACCCGCTCGGCCACCAAATCGATGCCCTTGATGACCATCGGGGCGGTCACGTTCACCCTGCTGTGCTGGGCGTCGGCGTTCGTCGGCATCCGCGACGCGGTCCGGTACTTCTCGCCCGGCTCGCTCGCCCTGTTCCGCTACGCGATCGCCTCGGTGGTGCTGGCCGGAATGCTGGCGGCAACCCGGTCGCCGCTGCCGCGCCTGCGGGACTGGCCCCGATTGGCGCTGGTCGGCTTGCTCGGCATCACGGTCTACAACCTCGCGCTGAACTTCGGCTCCCAGTCCATCCAGGCCGGGTCGGCCGCCTTCCTGATCCAGACCGCGCCGCTGTTCACCGCCATCTTCGCGGTGCTGCTGTTGAACGAGCGGGTCACCCCGATCGCCTTCATCGGCATGGGGATCGGCTTCGCCGGCGCGTTGATGATCTTCTTCGGGGAGGGCAAGGAGGTGGCGCTGGAGCCAGGGGCGCTGCTCATCCTGCTCGCCGCGGTGGTGTTCAGCCTCTTCTTCATCACCCAGAAGCCGCTGCTGGCCAGGTACAGCGCGATCCAGGTGATCACGGTCGCCGTCTGGATCGGCACGGTGCTGATGGTGCCGTTCGCCCTCGACGTCGGGTCCGAGGTCGCCGACGCGCCCGCCTCCGGAATCTGGGTGGTCATCTTCCTCGCCGTCTTTCCCGGCGCGCTGGCTTACGCCTCGTGGTCCTACGTCCTGTCCCGGATCCCGGCGTCGAAGGCTGGCAGCCTGCTCTACTTCGCCGGGCCCGTCACCGTGCTGATCTCCTGGCTGTGGCTGGGCGAGGTGCCGACCTTGCTGTCGCTGCTAGGCGGCCTGCTGGCGATCAGCGGCGCGGTGATCGTCAACACCTGGGGCCGGACCACGGCGAAGCGAAACGCGGCCAAGCAGCCCTGACCCTGCCACGCGCTGGCTGGACCGGCGCGCTGCCGGCGCTAGCGGTCGGCGTCGGCCAGCACCCGCAGCAGGTTCTCACCGGTCAGCGCCGCCAATTCGGCCTCGGACCAGCGACGTTCCTGCAGCTCGGCGATCAGCGCCGGGTAGCCGCTGACGTCCTCCAGCCCGACCGGCATCTGGTCGCAGCCGTCGTAGTCCCCGCCCAGGCCGACATGGGCCACCCCCGCGACCTCGCGCACGTGCTCGACGTGGTCGGCGACCTGGGCGACGGTGGCGACGGGCCGGGCCTTGCCGCCCGCGACATAGCGGGCGGTGGCCGCCATCCGCGCCTTCCAGTCCCGCACGTTCTCACCCCGCTCGGCCATCTGCGCGCTCACCTCGGCCGCGAAGTCGCGGCAGTCGTCGTTGGTGAAGTAGGGCACGAAGGTCACCATGCAGACGCCGCCGTTGCCGGCCAGCGTGACCAGCACGTCATCGGGGACGTTGCGCACGTGATCGCAGACCGCCCGGGCGGAGGAGTGGCTGAAGATCACCGGCGAGCTGGTCACCGCCAGCGCGTCGCGCATCGTGTCGGGCGAGACGTGCGACAGGTCCACCAGCATGCCCAGCCGGTTCATCTCGGCGACGACCTCGCGGCCGAAGTCGCTCAGGCCGCCCAGCACCGGCTCGTCGGTGGCCGAGTCGGCCCACGGCACGTTGTCGTTGTGGGTCAGCGTCAGGTACTTCACGCCCAGGCTGCACATCGCCCGCAGCACCGCCAGCGAGCAGTCGATCGAGTGCCCGCCCTCGGCCCCCATCAGGCTGGCCAGCTTGCCCTGGCTCCAGGCCTGCCGGACGTCGGCCTCGGTGTTGGCCAGGACCATCCGGTCGGGGTAGCGGGCCGCCATCTGGCGCACCACGTCGATCTGCTCGAAGGTGGCGGTGACCGCTCGCTCGCCGGACCAGGCGGCCGGCACGAACACCGACCAGAACTGCGCGCCGACGCCGCCCTCGGCCAGCCGGACCAGGTCGGTGTGAGTGCGGCTCTGCCGCTGGCCGATGTCATAGGCGCCCAGGTCGTAATTGACCAGTTCCCGCAGCTCGAAGGGCAGGTCGTTGTGCCCGTCGATGATCGGATGGTCGGCCAGCAACGCCCGGGCAGCGGCCAGCGCGCTCACAGGGTCAGTACTTGCGCTGGCTCCTTGCTCGCTCACCGGGCTAGTCATTCGGCTGCGCTCCTTTGCTCGCCCACAGGGTCAGTTCTTGCGCTGCTTGCTCGCTCTGCTCGCTCAGACGCCCGCTCACAGGCGCACGCTCTCGCCAGCGTCGAGGTGGGAGAAGCGGGTCACCCCGTACAGCTGACCGACCCGGCTGAGCTGGCTCTCATAGAGCGTCAGCCCGGAGCTGTTGAGCAGCCCGTCATGGATCTGAAAGGCCCTCGGGGCGCGCGCCGAGATCGTGAAGTCCACCGCCTCGCCCACCTTCGACCACGGCGCGTTGATCGGCACCAGCAGCGCCTCGACCCCGGCGTTGGGCACCACGTAGGAGTCGCCGGGGTGATAGACCGCGTCACCCACCAGATAGCCAACGTTGGAGATCACCGGGATCGAGGAGTGGATCAACGCGTGCTGGCCGCCGAAGGTGCGCACCTGCAGGCCACCGGCCACGAAGGACTGCCCCGGCCCGACGGCGGTGACGCGCTCGCTCAGCGCCTGGTCACCGGCCAGCTGGTCGGCCACCGACTGCGGCGCCCAGACCTTCAGCGCCGGGTTCTGGGTGGCCGCCGCCGCCAGCTTGTCGACGTCGATGTGGTCTACGTGCTCGTGGGTGATCAGCACGGCCTCGACGTCGGTGAGCGCCTCGGCGACCTCGCTGAAGGCGCCCGGATCGATGACCAACCGCCGGTCGCCGTCGGTGATCCGAACGCAGGCGTGGCCGAATTTCGTCAGCTCCATGGGAGGTACTTCACCACATCACGGCTGGAAACACATCCCGGCTGAAATCGCATACCGTCGAATTCATGCCTGCTGTGATGTGGTTCCGACGCGATCTGCGACTCCTGGACAACCCGGCGCTGGTGGCGGCGACCGAGGCTGGCGGGGGTTCGGTGCTGGGCGTGTTCGTGCTGGACCCGGCCCTGCTCGCCCCGTCCGGCGCCGCCCGACTGGCTGTCCTGTACCGGACGCTGCGGGCGTTGGACTCCCAGCTCGGCGGCCGCCTCATGGTCCGCCAGGGCAAGCCGGCGACCGTGCTCGGCGAGCTGTGCCGCGAAGTGGCGGCCGACTCGGTGCACTGCGCCGCCGACTTCGGGCCGTACGGGGCGGCGCGCGACGAGGCGGTGGCGCAGGCGCTGCCGGCGCCGCTGGTGCGGACCGGCTCGGCCTACGCGGTGCCGCCCGGCCAGATCGTCAACGCATCGGGGGCGAACTTTCAGGTGTACTCGGCCTTCTACCGCGCCTGGCTCGCGCGCGGCTGGCCCGAACCGGCGCCACCCGCCGGAACCAGCTGGCTGCCGGTCGAGGACCTACGCCGCGATGACATCCCCGCCGATCCGCCGCTGCGGCCGCAGCTGCGGTTGCCCGAGGTCGGCGAGGCGGCGGCCGCCCAGGCGTGGCGCGCCTTTCGCGACGGCCAGCTGGAGCGGTACCGCGAGGACCGCAACCGGCCCGACCGATCCGGCACGTCGCGGATGTCGGTGCACCTCAAATGGGGCGCCACGCACCCCCGGACGCTGCTGGCCGATCTGAGCCAGCGCCACGAGGTGTACCGCAAGGAGCTGGCCTGGCGGGAGTTCTACGCCGACGTGCTGCACCACCGGCCGGACTCGGCGCGCAGGCACTACCGCACCGAGCTCGAAGGCATGCCGCACCCCACCGGCGAGCTGGCCCGGCAGCGGCTGGACGCCTGGTCCGCGGGCCGGACCGGTTATCCGATAGTCGACGCCGGCATGCGCCAACTGCTGGCCGAGGGCTGGATGCACAACCGGGTTCGGATGATCGTGGCCTCGTTCCTGGTCAAGGACCTGCACCTGGAGTGGCAGGCCGGGGCCAGGCACTTCATGGCGCACCTGGTGGACGCCGACCTGGCCAGCAACGTCCACGGCTGGCAGTGGGTGGCCGGCACCGGAACCGACCCAGCGCCGTTCTTCCGGATCTTCAATCCCAGCCTGCAGGGGCAGAAGTTCGATCCGGACGGCGACTACGTCCGCCGCTACGTGCCGGAACTGGCCGGGCTGCCGGCCGGCCTCATCCACGAGCCATGGCGCAGCCCGGACGGCCTGCCGCCGGGCTACCCGCAGCGGATCGTCGACCATTCAGCCGAACGCGCCGTCGCGCTGGCCGATTACGAGTCGGTCCGCGCGGCGCGCCCCTGAGTCGCGCCCTGACTCCCGCGCTCCTGACTCGCCGCCTAGCTCAGGGTGAGTGAGGTGTCATCGATGACGAAGGAGGTCTTCAGCGTGGAGCCCTCGACGCCGGAGAAGCTGACCGTGATGGTCTGGCCCGCCAGCGAGGAGACGTTGAAGGAGCGCAGCAAGTATCCGGTGTTCTTGTTGAGGTTGGAGTACGTGGCCAGGGTGGTGGCGCCTGCCTTGACGGTGAGCTTGTCATAGGCAGTGGTGGTGGTGGTCTCGGCGGTGTCGATGTGCAGGTAGAACGACAGGGTCGCCGAGCAGCCGGCCGGGATGGTCACCGACTGGGACACGGTGTCGGTGTGGGTGGCGCCGTAGCCGTTCATCCACGCCTTCCACGACCCGGT
>DASWNX010000003.1 GCA_036399055.1 Jatrophihabitans sp. | reverse complement strand
GCAGCCAGTAGTCGAAGGCGTAGTGGCGCAGCGGGGTGTCGGGCACCAGGAAGTGCCACACGTAGTCGATGTTCGGGCCGCGTCCGGCGTGAATGCTCTGGGCCACCCCGAAGGTGAAGGCCGGGTCGGCGTGGCCCGGGTGGCGGGCGGCGCGCGCCACCGACACCCGGTAACCGCACACCAGCGCCGTCAGCAGCAGCGCGGCCAGGGCCGCCAGCAGCTCCACCCCGCGAGGGGTCAGCCGCGGTCGCCACCGGCCCGACGCCGGCCCGCCGGCATCGGCCTGAGCCGGTCGATCAGCCTCGACCGGCTTCAGATCCGCAGTTCCCACCGGCTTCGGGTCGCCAGTCATCCGCTCACCGGCGGCTGTTCCAGCGGGCCCAGCAGGATTAGCGGCTTCAGCACCGTGCGCCGCCGGTGGTTGCCCGGATCCGGTAAATCTTGCGGCTGCCGAAGGCCGCTGACCTGAGGAACGGCCCGCCGTCGGCGAGTGCCGCGGCCATCGTGCGCTCGTCCAGACGAACGGCTGGGTTCTCGATGTCCGTCGCGCCGTACTTCAGAGCCGTGTCGAGAATCTCGGCGAGCGAGCCGTGGGGGATCATCACGGTCGCGAAGCCGGTGCCCTGGTTGTCCTCCCACGGCTGGCGGGTCATCAGCACAAGGGGACGGTTCAAGCAAGCTTGCTCGGCCTGCAACGGCTCGACCAAGGTGGCCACGCGCTGTCCCACCCCGTTGTTATTGCGAACCGTCGCCCGGCTGAGGCTGGCGACAGACAAGAGCGGGAAGACAAGCAAGGCCAGGCAGCAGGCGAGGGTCAATCGCGTTGTCACCACGCCGCGGCCGAGTTGGACCAATGCGGCCACCACGACGATGGGCGCGCCGGTCACCATCAGCTTCACGATCGCGGTGCCTGACCAGGCCGGCGCGACCAGCACTTGGGACCCGAACGCAGCGACAAGGAAGCCCGCGGGAACCAACCAGTCCGATCGGAGGACTTCCAGGACTCCTGACCGGAACTTGCTGACTCCACCGCGCCCGCCGCCGAACAGGGCCCCGCCGATCATCAGCAGGCCGAGTACGGCCGTGACCGGGTCGAGCGTGCGGAAAGCGGTGACCAGCAGCGAAGCGACGGCGCGTGCCCGGGACAGGAAGAACGTCTGCAGGCCGCTGCCCAGCAGGGCATCCCACGTATGCGGCACGTGCAGGGAAAACAGGTCCTCATAGGAGGTGATGAACGGAAACGACGCCGAGGCCGGTGGGATCGGCGTGCCGAAGTGCGAGAGGTTGGTCAGCAGGTAGGGCGCCGACACCACCAGGTAGCCGGCCAGCAGCAGGCCGGCCCTGACGAACCAGCGGTTGCGCTCGTTCCAGGCCAAGGCGGCCACGCCCAGCACCGCGCACAGCACGAGGCCTTCGGTGCGAGACTGGGCGGCGAATGCTGCTAGCACCCCGGCTACCGGCCACAGCACGATCCATCGGCGGGCGTAGACCGCGGCGGCCATAGCCGGCAGCGCGAACGCCCCGAGGTAGACCGCGCTCTCGGCCTGCAACACGTACGCCGAGATCACCGGCTGCACCAGCGTCACGGCCGCGCTGAGGGCCGGCACCCAGGGGCTGGCACTCAGCGCCCGAGCCATCGCGTAGGCGCCGGCGCACATCAGCACGACCAGCGCGACGTTGAGCTCAAGCGCTGCGGGCAGGCCCGGCCGATAGCGAAGGACCAGGGCGATCAGCTGGGACGGCAGCGGCAGCCAGTAGTCGAAGGCGTAGTGGCGCAGCGGG